>NZ_JBHLZP010000248.1:0-11942 GCF_042429965.1 Actinoallomurus acaciae | reverse complement strand
CCGGGCCCTCAGCCGGCCGCGGCCTCCCGCTGGCGCGCCCGGTAGGCCGCCACGTGCATGCGGTTGCCGCACGTACGGCTGTCGCAGTAGCGGCGGCAGCGGTTGCGCGACAGGTCGACCAGGACGCGGTCGCAGTCCGGGGCCTCGCAGACGCGCAGCCGGTCGAGCTCGCCGGCGGCCACGACGAAGGCGAGCGCGATGCCGCACTCGGCGGCGAGGCGCTCGGCCAGCTGCGAGCCGGGGGCGGAGAAGTGCACGTGCCAGTCGTAGTCGTCGTGGTCGGTCAGGTGCGGCATCGTCCGCGCCTCGGCGATGATCGCGTTGATCCGGCGTACGGTCAGCCCGGTGTCGTCCGGCGTGCGGAAGACGTCGTGGAACCGGTCGCGCAGGCGCAGGACGGCCTGCAGGTCGTCGTCGTCGAGGTCGCGGGCGTCGCTCACCTCGCAGCGCTCGACCAGCGCCTGGAGCGCCACGAGGTCGGGCAGGTGCTCGTCCCCGGTCGCCGCCGGTCCGGTGTTGACCAGCTCGACCACGTTCCCGAGCGCGTGCTCGGTGTCATGACTGAAAAGCACTGGGACTCCCGTTCGCGTCGGCCCGACGCCGGCGTCGCCGTCAATCCTGCCATCACCGTCACGGTACGCGGCGCGATCCGCGGGGCCGGCCTCGAAGTCCGGTCCGGGCGACGGCGGGGCGCCGACCGCGCACCGCACGGCCGGTCATCGCGCGTAGTGGGGGTCCGCGAGCACCGGGTAGAGGGCGTCGGCGGCCCGGTGGCGCACCGTCATCACGATCGTCGTCCCCTCCAGGCGGTACTCCGCGGGGATCGTGCGGTACAGCGAGTCGTAGCCCCAGGGGGCGTAGAACCGGCCGACCGTCGCTCCGTACCGGTCGTGCACCACGTCGAACCCGCCCGAGGGCGTGGCGTCCAGCGAGAGGCCCTCGCCGAGCCGGAGCGGGAACCGGAACTCCTCCGGTGCGCCCGGGCCGTGCAGCACGGTCACGAACCGGACTCCGGCCGCCGTGGTCTGGCCCATGACGTCGGTCTCGGTGTCGACCCCCAGGAACACCCGCAGGCTCGGCCTGAGCACACTGGCCATGCGCTCCTCGGCGGACGCCCCCGCGACGCCGATGTGGATGCGCTGTCCGTCGCGCGTCGGCGCCCAGACGCCCTCGCTCGCCAGGTCTCCCCAGCTCACGTCGGGATTCTCCGATTCAGGAGGTTCCGAACGTCCACTGATCGAAAGAACGCGGGTGGCGGCCTCGACCGCCGTGCTCACCCCGTCGCGCGCATGTCTCATGGCGGATCCCCTTCGCCCCGTATCTATCCGAATGTCTGATGCTGCCCCGTAGAAGTATCAGATCCAGGCACTCTGCAACGAAATCGGGGTGGGTTTTGGCTGTTTCGCCGAAGTGGAGGTTGCAAATTAATTACATTGCGCGGCGTGTCGGCGTGGAGGCCGTCATTTCGCCCGATCGACTGGCGATCGAGTGGCGTCACCGGCGTTTTCGCACGTGAGAGACGTGTATCGCGCACCGGCCGATACCGGGCGTGACCGCCTTCGAAGCGGGCACGGTGTCCAGGAAGCTGCGATCCTGGTGGGCGTGCCCGATGAGGGGGGTACGCACGTCGTGGGCGCGAAGACGTCGGCGCGAGTCGAAGGAGTCCTATGACGGACCAGCACATGGCGGACCAGCACACGCCGGACCGGCAGATGACCGATGAGCCGGCCGTCGGCGACCCGGCGGCCGGACGGCCGGAGATCAAGCGGGTCAGGCAGCCGGAGATGCCCTCCGGCACGGTCCGGATCGTCGATCTGCCCGAGTCCGACCGGGAGTTCGTGCGTTCCGCGCTCCGCCGGGACACACCGCTGCACGACCTGCTCGGGCTGGAGATCGTGGAGATGGGGGACGACTACGCCGTCCTGTCCATGCCGGTGCGTCCGGAGGCGTTCAACAGCACCGGCAACCTGCACGGCGGCGCGATCGCCACCCTGATCGACGTGGCGGCGGGCACCGCCGCGGCGCGGGGGAGCGGGTTCGAACCGGGCCGGCAGAGCCTGGTCACCGCCGACCTGCACGTGCGTTACCTGGGCCGGCCGCACGGCGACACGGTGTTCGCGCGGGCCGACCTGCTCAAGGCCGGACGTCAGCTCATCGTCGTCGAGTGCCGGGTGACCGATGTGGAGGAGCGGGTCATCGCCGCGGCCGACTTCAGCATGATGATCGTGCCACTGCGCAAGCCGCTGCGGCCGATGGCCAGCGCCAAGGACACCGACCCGGACCTTTGATCATCTTCCGCCGCGGGGGCCGGTGCGCGGCCGTACGGTGACGGCCGCGCACCGGGAGCGGATCACCCGGGCTCAGGCCGAGTTCAGCAGGATGTTGAACAGGTTCGGCGCGTTCGGCGTGCCCAGGCCCGTCGACAGGTCATAGCCGGCGGTCGCGGGGTAGTAGAGGTTGCTGCCCGTCGTCACGTCGAAGTACGGGGTGTTGGTGCCACCCTGCCCGACCACGTGGTAGTAGGTGTCTGGCCCGTACCAGAAGATGCGCTTGCGGGCCATCAGGCCCTGGTTCACCAGGGTCATCCCGGCCGCCCAGATCGGGGTCGCCGCGCTCGTGCCGCCGAACCCGACCCACTGACCGCGGTAGACCACCGGCAGGTCGATGGCCGCCGCCGACACGTCCGGCACCTGCCGGTAGCCGGTGCTGTACTGGTTCTGCACGCCCGGCGCGTTCTGGTACCAGGGCTTGGGGAAGACCTTGCTGACGCCGCCGCCGCTGCCCCACTGGTTCTCGCACTTGGACAGGTCCGAGCGGTCCGACCAGACCTCCTCCAGCGTGCGAGCGCCGTTCGGGGCGAACTGCATGTGGGTGCCGCCGACCGCGACCGCCCAGGAGGAGGTCGACGGGAAGGACACGTCGAGCGGCCCGTACACCCGGTCGCCGTACGCCCCGCAGTCGCCGGTGGCGACGTAGACGGTCATGTGCTCCGCCTGCGTCAGGATGCGCAGGTTCTGGTCCACCGCCTGCATGGTGGCCTGCGACATGTAACCCTCCGAACCGCCCAGGCTGATGCTGACGGCGCTGCCCGGCCGGGGGTTGTTGACGTTGTCGTCGATGATGCGCTGCAGGGCGTTGTTGAAGGCCGTCCACGAGTCGGTCCCGGAGCCGGTGCTCAGCAGCGCCGGGTCCTCCTGGTAGTCGACGATGCGGGCGTTCGGCGCCAGGCCGGCGATCATCTCGATGTCCAGCGTCGCCTCGCCGCCGGGCGTGGGAGCGGAGGCGCCGAGGTTGACGTTCTGCAGGGAGATGTGGGCCCCGGTGCAGGCGACGTACTTCTGGATGTCGGCCGGGTCGTACCCGTCCATCTCCACGAGGTTGATGGTCATGTTCTCGCCGTGCCAGCCCTGCTGCCAGAGCTTGTCATAGCCGTACGCGGCGGCGACCTTCTGGTTCGACGCGATCCGCTGCGGGAACTGCGGGCACTGCCCGGCCCTCGTGGGCGTGGCCAGCGGCGTCGAGGGCATGGTGTGGGCGTGCGGCGGCTCGCTGTAGCTGTCCAGGCCCGTGACGGACAGGATGTAGCCCGCGACCTGCGTGGGGACCATCGGCGGGTGCGCCGGGTCGGGCGTGAAGAAGCTCCGGCCCTTGAGCTTGTGCGTCACGAATGAGGTCTTCAGGAGCTGACCCGCCACGCCCGCCTTGGCGTCGAACGTCAGGCTCGTACGCGTTTTGCTGGGCTTGGCCTGGATGTGCGCGCTGGCGAAGTACTGGCTGAGCTTCTTCAGCTCTTCGTCGCTGACGCCCAGCTTGGCCGCGAGGCCCTTGGCGCCGTCGGTGGTGCTCTTGCCGTGGCCGAGCTGCTTCCAGGTGGCGTCGCTGATCTTGAGCGTGACGCCGATGTGCAGGGTCTTGTCGCTGGGGACCTTCCCGGTGACGGGCGCGCTCAGCGCCTCCTTGGGCAGGCCGAGGTTCAGCGGGGTGTACTGCACGGACGGCCCATCGGCCGGCGTCGACGATGGCTTACTCGAATGCCCCGAACCTCCGCACCCGCTCACCACCGTGAGGGCGAGCATGACGCGGAGGATTGCGGTCCGGCGATTACGCACGGATCTCCCCTGTTCCCTTATTTGTGGTTCGTCGCGCACGTCCTGGCCTGTCGACGCCGGTTTCCCGGCGGTCTCGGCTGTGGGCCTGCGACCGGTGGACGGCCGGCATGCCTGGTAGCCGCCCCGCTACACCTGGTACGTGTGCACCGATACCTTGACAGAACGCAAAACGTACAAGCAACACTTCGAAGAACCTAGAAACGGACTATCTGCGGTCTTTTACAGCTATGTCGTCAGACGCACGCTGTGCCCGTTCGGTGCCTCCGACCTCGTGCGACTTTTCGGGCTGACCTGTATGGTTCGTACGGTTTGGTGCTTGGAGGGCGCTTCATGGCGAACCCGCGGGTGGGCTCCGGCTTCGTCAACGGCGAGGTCTCCTTCTGGTACCGCCAGGCCGGCCCGCCGTCCGCCCGCGCCCCGCTGCCGGGCGCGCGTGAGTACGACGTGTGCGTGGTCGGCGGCGGGTTCACCGGACTGTGGACCGCCTACTACCTGAAGCGCGCGCGACCCTCGCTGCGGATCGCCGTGCTGGAGCGGGAGTTCGCCGGCTTCGGCGCCTCCGGGCGCAACGGGGGGTGGCTCACCGCCGAACTGGCCGGCTCCGCCGCGCGGTACGCACGCGACCGCGGCGAGGCGGCGGTCGCGGCGCAGCAGCGGGCGATGTTCGCGGCGGTCGACGAGGTCATCCGGGTCGCCGCCGCCGAGGGCGTCGAGGCCGACATCGTCAAGTCCGGCGTGCTGAACGTCGCCACCAACCCCGCCCAGCGGCGCCGGCTGCACGCCGAGCTGGCCTCGGCACGCGACCAGGGCCTCACCGAGGCCGACCTGCGTCTCCTCACGGCCGATGAACGGGAGGAACGGCTGCGCGTCGCGGGCGCCCTCGACGCGACGTACAGCCCGCACTGCGCACGCGTGCAACCGGCCCGGCTCGTACAGGGGCTGGCGCGCGTCGTGTCCTCACTCGGCGTGGACATCTTCGAACGCACCACGGTCGGCGAGATCCGCCCGCGCTCGGGCGGCCGTCCGGCCATGGCGGTGACCGCCAGGGGAGACGTACGCGCGGAGTACGTGATCCGGGCGACGGAGGGCTTCACCGCCGGACTGGCGGGCCAGCGGCGGCAGTGGCTGCCGATGAACAGCTCCATGATCGTGACCGCGCCCCTCGCCGAGGAGACGTGGGAGCGGATCGGCTGGGAGGGGTGTGAGCTGCTCGGCGACCACGCCCACGCGTACATCTACGCCCAGCGCACCGCGGACGGCCGAATCGCCCTCGGCGGACGCGGCGTGCCGTACCGGTACGGCTCGGGCTGGGACCGGCGGGGCGCGACCCAGCCGAAGACGGTCACCGCGCTCGCGCGGATGCTCGCCGCACTGTTCCCGGCGGCGGCCGACGCGCCGATCGAGCACGCCTGGTGCGGAGTCCTGGGCGTACCGCGCGACTGGTGCTCGACGGCGCACGTCGACCACGAGACGGGCGTGGGCTGGGCCGGCGGCTACGTGGGCACGGGCGTGGCGACGACCAACCTGGCCGGCCGTACGCTGCGGGACCTGATCCTCCGCGAGGACACGGAGCTGACCACACTGCCCTGGGTCGGCCGCCAGGTCCGCCCGTGGGAACCCGAACCGCTGCGCTGGCTTGGCGTACAACTGATCTACGCCCTGTACCGCACCGCCGACCGCCGGGAGAACCGCGGCCACGGGCGCACGTCGGCGTATGCACGCCTGGCCGACCTCATCTCCGGCCGCTGACCGGCCGCTCGTGAGGTTCGTCCGGCGAGGACGCCGGCGAGGTGCTCGGCGGGGCCGATGCCGCCGAAGGGCATCTGCTCGAATCGGTGGAAAGGCGGGCCGGAGCTCAGCCCGGCTCGCGGCCGTCCAGGCTCTGGCGGGGCGGCAGGAACCGCGCGTGGGGATCCCGCCATACCAGGTCGCCGGGCACCCAGGGGAGTTCCACCCCGTCGGGGACGTCCAGCGCCCGGCCACGAACACTTCACCCCGTACCCGCCCTTTGAGCTCTGGTCGAACACGCGTTCAGCGCGATCGGCCGATCACCTCGTCGGCGTCCATTGCGGTGATCGCGCGAGGCGGGGTTCCACTGCCGGACGATGCGGTCGGCGCTGGCCGTCGATGACGGCCCGTTCGTGTTTGCGCTGCTTGACCACCTCGGAGTAGCTGACCGCGTTGCCATTCCACAGATGGTGCCGATCGACCTCGACACTTTCGAACCTGACGCCGTGTACGACCGCCGACCCGATCGCGGTGACGTCCCCGACCTGTGGCCCGAACCCGGCGTGGGGTGGTCGAAGGCACACCGCTCGCCAGGTACCGGACGGTCTCCACGGGGCGCGACGCTGTTCGTCCAGGGTTCGTGGAGAGCTCAGGTCCCGGCCTTACCGGCCTGGGGGCCACCGGATGAGCGGGCCTCCGTCTTCGATCCGGAAGGTGACCTCCGGGCCGCGCTCATGCGGTGTCCAGTCGAGTTCGAGCGCCTCGCGGACGGCCCGTGCGACCAGCCCGGATGCGATGATCGTGCCATGCTCGACCCACGTGACCATCCGTTGGCCGTGCGCGTCGGCAGGCTCGACGACGATCGCCAGGCCCGGCTCGTCATCGGGAGCGACGACCCAGCGGAAGCGCTCACCGTCCACGACGATGATGCGGGTTCCCTTTTTCGCCAGTGTCATATTGATAGGTGATATCACGGGCGCTTCGGGTGTTTAACCATGCTCGGCGGCCGCTCCGGCCCGGCGCGCGATGATCTGGGGCGTTCGGCTGCCGCGAGGGCTACGGCGTCAGCACGATCCTGCCGAACACCTCGCCGGCGTCCATCTTCTGGTGTGCCAGCGCGGCGTGCTCCAGGGGCAGCACCTCGTGCACCACCGTCTCCAGCTCGCCGCGACCTGCGGCGGCGAACTGCTCGGCCCTCACGGTACGGCGATCGGCCTCGGTGACGGTGGCGGCGCTGAAGGTGGCGAACGACATCGACTTCTGGAACGCCGCCATCATCTTCGTACCGAAGTCCGCCGGTGGCTGCCCTCCGACCGCACCGACGACCACCATGCGCCCGTTCGGGTTGAGCCTCGCGAAGAAGGAGGGCAGGTCCGCGCCGGCGACGACGTCGATGATGACGTCGTAGCCCGCAGGAGCATCCTCGCCTCCTTCACCGGCCCGGCCCAGCACGTGAGTGGCGCCCAGCGCACGAAGGCGATCGCCACGTTCGGCCGAGGACGTGGTGACCGCCACCGCCCCGGCACCACCACGAGCCGCGAGCTGGACCGTCATGATCCCGATACTGCCGGCCGCACCGCGCACCAGCACCGACTCGCCAGGAGCGAAGTGAGCGTGGGAAAGACCGAAGTGCGCCACGATCCCGGAACTCCCGAGCGTCACCGCGTCGACGGCCGACAGGTTCGCGGGCAGGGGAAGAATCTCCTCGACCGGAGCGATCGCCTGCTCGACGTAGCCGCCACCGGTACCGGTGAACGCCCACACACGCCGACCGACCCATGAGGTGTCGACGCCGTCGCCGACGGCGGTCACGGTGCCCGCGACCTCGCCACCGAGAATGTGGCCTTCCGCGAAGCCGTAGGCGGCGAGAGCGCCCCTTCGGATCACGACGTCGACACCACCGACACCGATCGCCTCAACGCCGACCAGCACCTGCCCGCCGGCGGGAGCCGGGACCGGGAGGTCGATGACCTCCAGGCCTTCGGGCCCCCCGAACGTCTGGACCGCAACTGCCTTCACCATCGCCTCCATGCTCTGACCCCGCCCGAGGCCGACCCGCACCCCGCACGCGTCGAACGCCGAGAACCCATTACGGGTCAACGTGGCGCTTTATGGGAGTGAACGTCGTCCGACGGGCCGTACTCGGAGAAGTGCGGAGCCTCTGTGCCTTCGGACGTTAACGGACGCCACCGTCCGGTCAGCCGAAGTGAGAGCGGCGAGCGGTCGTTTGCCTCACGTCCTGCATCGGATGGCGAAGCGTGTGCCGCGGATTTCGGCGGGCGACGAGGACTCCCAGCGCGGACTCGACGGTCGCGGCATGGGACAGGCGCTCGGCGTCGGGCTGGGGGTGCGGGCTCGTCGTCTGACGGTTGGGCTTGGGTGCGAACTCGTCGTTTGACGGTCGGTCGGGGTGCTTCGGGTGTGGGGTTGTTGCTTGGCGGTGTTCTGGGTGCCGCGAGGTGTGGGGTGGTGGTCCGCTTTCGGCGGTTCGGGCCTGGTTTCGCTGGCCCTCGTCGTCTCTTGGCCTCGTCGTCTCCTGGCGTCGTCGGGTGACGGACCGCTGTCCCACCGCTGTTCCTGGGTCGTCGGGTTGCGAGGCGCTGGCGGATTTCGGCGGCTGGCGGGGCAGTTGGGTTGGGGGGCGGCTTGTCGTCTGATCGTTGGGCTTGGGTGCGGGCTTGTCGTTTGACGGTCGGTCGGAGTGCTTCGGGTGTGGGTTTGTTGCTTGGCGGTGTTCTGAGTGCCGCGAGGTCTGAGGTGGTGGCTCGGGTCGAGGGTTCGGCGGCCTCGTCGTCTCCCGGGGCGTCGGATGAGGGACCGCTGTCCCCGGTGACATCGGACCGTAAGGCGTGCCTCGGCTATCGGGGGGCCAGAACCGTCGGGAGCGGGGCGTGGGCTCGGTGGCCGGCCCGCCGGGTGGTGCGTTGGCGGGAACAGAGGGGCGAGGCCTGGTCAGGGTCAGAGGGGTGGGCGGCGTTTGCCGTGGGCGGTGGCCTGTTCGAAGGCGTGGGCGGTCTGGAGGACGGTGAGGTCGGCGCGGTGGGGGCCGATCACCTGGAGGCCGACCGGGAGGCCGTCGTCGGTGAAGCCGCCCGGGACCGACAGTGCCGGGCAGCCCGTCGCGGAGATGAGGTAGGCCGAGCGCATCCAGTCGACGTATGAGGTCATCGGCTTGCCGGCGATCTCCGTCGGGTACTCCAGGTCGGCGTCGAAGGGGGCGACCTGGCTGACCGGGGCGAGGAGCACGTCGTAGCTCTCGAAGAACCGCCGGACATTGTGGTAGAGCCGCGTGTGCAGGACCTCGGCGCGGCCGATCTCGGGGCCGGTCAGGCGGCGGCCCTCCTCGATGTTGGCCACGACGGACGGCTTCAGCTTGTCGCGGTGGCGGTCCAGGAGAGTGCCGAGGCCGAGCTCGAACTGCCACGCCCGCAGCACGCGGAAGGCCTCGTCGGCCCCGCTCAGGTCGGGGCAGGCCTCCTCGACCACGCAGCCCAGCTCGGTGAAGACCTTGGCCGTGCCCTCCAGCGCGGAGATCACCTCGGGTGCGAACGGCATCGAACCGTCGAGGCGGGGTGCCCACGCCACCCGGAGGCCGGTCAGGTCGCGTTCGAGCGGCACCGCGAACGCCGAGCCCGGGGTCTCCAGCGCGATCGGCGAGCGGGGGTCGGGGCCGGCGAGGACGGACAGGAGCAGGGCCGCGTCGGCGACGTCGCGCGCCATCGGGCCCTGAACTCCCATCGTCGCCCAGGCCGCCTCGCTCGGCCAGGCCGGCACCCGGCCCGGCGACGGGCGCAGCCCGACGACGTTGCAGAACGAGGCGGGGTTGCGCAGCGATCCGCCCGTGTCGGTGCCGTCGGCCAGCGGGTGCAGCCCGGCGGCGAGCGCGGCCGCCGCGCCTCCGCTGCTGCCGCCCGCCGACCTCGAGAGGTCATAGGGGTTGCGGGTCGTGCCGAACAGCGGGTTGAAGGTGTGCGACCCGGCGGCGAACTCCGGGACGTTGGTCTTGCCGAGCATGACCGTGCCGGCCGCGCGCATGCGCTCGATGACGAGCTCGTCGCGCGCCGGGACGTTGTCGGCCAGCAGGGGAGACCCGGACGTCGTCAGCACGCCGGCCGTGTCGTGCGTGTCCTTGTGCGCGATCGGGAGGCCGAGCAGGGGCGGCGGCTCGGTGCCACTGGCGAGGAGCGCGTCGGCCTCGTCGGCCTCCAGAAGGGCGCGGTCGGCGGTGAGGGTCACGATCGCGTTGACCCGCGGGTTGACCGCCTCGATCCGCGCGAGGTGCGCCTCGGTCACCTCACGCGCGGACAGCTCGCGGTCGCGGACGCGACGGGCCAGCTCGCGCGCGCTCAGGAAGCAGATCTCCTCCGCCAACGGGTCTCCTCCGGATCGCCCCACGGCGTCGCCGCCTCAGGGGTGCTGCTTTGCCGAACTCCAACCTTGGCCTCCAGACGAACTCGTGTCCACCGCACCTCAGGGCTGTGGGTAAGTCTCGAAGACGCCGTCCGGGTCGTAGCGCGCCCGCAGGTCCTGGAAGCGTTCCCAGGCCGAGGGCGTGAAGGAGCGCCGGGCGCGCTGCGGTTCGGCGGCCAGGTCCGTCTCCGCGACGTAACGGCCCGCGGCCTGCGGTTCGGCGGCTGCGGCCAGCTCCCGCAGCCAGGCGAGGTTGGCTCCGTCGTCCGACGGGTCCTCCCACATCGCGTAGCAGCCGAGACGGATCCGGCCCAGCGGGGAGAACGCCATCTCCGGCACGGGCGCGTGCGCCGGGCCGCCGGGGGCCGGCTCCGCCACGACGATCGACTCTGAGGACGGAGCGTTCTCCACATGGCGGGCGATCATCGGCAGCAGGGCGCTGAAGCCGCCGTTCAGCCACAGCGAGTCCGCGGCGGTACGGCGGCCGCACGGCCACAGGGCGTCCGAGCCGGTGAACAGCACCGCGAACGGCGTCGGCTGGTCCACCTGCCGGATCAGCGCCCGTCCGGCGAACGGGCACGCGCGCAGCGGTTCCAGGCACCGGATCGCGTCGTTCCAGGCGCAGGAGAAGACCGTCGCGGTGACGACGGCGACCTTGGGCAGGCCGCCGTCGGCCGTGGTGAGGGCCACGCTGAGCTCCACGTTCGCCGGGATCGCCGCCGCGATCTCATCGCTCCAGTACGCGACGTCCTCGATGTCGGCGAGGGGGAAGACGTACCGGGTCGTCATGATCGCCGGAGGCAGGTGCCGCAGCCGGAGACGGAAGGAGGTCACCGCGGCGAAGAACCCGGGTCCGCCGCCGCGCGCCGCCCAGAGGAGCCCGGAATTCTCGTGGTCGCTGCACTGGACGATCTCACCGGTCGCGGTGACGACCTCGATCGCCTCCACGCTCGCGCACGCGGGACCCCAGGCACGGGAGTTCCACCCGATGCCCCCGCCCAGCACGAACCCGCTCAGCGCGACCGAGCCGCGGTGTGCCGCCGGAAAGGCGTGATCGCGGTCCGCGAGGGCGCGCGTGAGGTCCTGGCAGCTCACCCCGGGCTGTACGGTCGCCGTGCCGTTCTCGACGCTGCACCCCCGCAGGCGGGACAGGTCGATCAGCATGCCGCCGTCCCGCAGGGGAGCACCGCCCAAGCCGTCCTCACCGGCCCGTACGGTGACCTGCATGCCGTGGGCGCGGGCCAGCGCGACGGCCTCGCGCACCTCCTCGGCACAGGCGGCCTGGACGATCACGTCGGGGCGGCGCGAGGGCGCGCACTCGTTCGCCGCCATGCTCGTCCGGGCCTTCTCGTAGCCGGGATCGCCCCGCTCGACCAGTACCTGCCGTATGTCCCGCGTCGCCATACCCACGCTTCGCCCCCTCGCCGCTCACTGCCGCCCACGGCGTCATCAGCGCCGCGCGCAGGCTGCCTCCCCGTACGTCCGCCGGGCGTGGACCGGTCGTGTCCGCCGCCGGAGCGCGGCGCGACCCGGCCGGTGTCCCTTGACCGTCGCCGGCCCGATCCGCCTGGTCGCGATCCACGGCGCGCCCGTGGTCGCCGCCCGTCCTACCGGTCGGCGAGTGTGACGTGCTCGTGGGTGAGGGCCTCGATGTCGGCCGCCGCCGCGTCGAGCAGCCGGTGCGCCAGGTCGGAC
>NZ_JBHLZP010000247.1:0-11969 GCF_042429965.1 Actinoallomurus acaciae | reverse complement strand
GCCGCGGCGCTGCTCCCGTCCACGCGCGGCGTGCTCGACCCGCAGGCCGTCCGCTACCTGCGGGGCGCCTCATGGATCGCAGCCGCCCGGGCGGCGGCCGCCGCCGCCACGCTGATCTTCACGGTGTCCGACATCCTCGGCGTGCCCACCGGCAAGATCGTCGGCGGTAGCGAGCTGTCCAGCTACGTCGGCCAGATCCCGCAGGGCACGGCGCTGATGTTCGTGGTGCTGCTCGCCGCGCTCATCGCGCTGCTGGCCCGCACCGCCGTCACGCCGGGCAGCGCCGCGGGCCTGCTGGTCGTGGCGCTCGTCGCGCTGCTGCCGCCGCCGCTCACCGGGCACTCCTCGTCCTCTCCCAACCACGAGCTGGCCATCAGCGGCCTGGCGATGCACATCCTGGCGCTGTCGCCCTGGGTGGGCGGCCTGGTCGTGCTCGTCTGGCACGCCACGCACGACGGGGACCACCTCGGCATCGCCGCCGGGCGGTTCAGCCGGATGGCCCTGTGGTGCTTCGTCGCCGTCGGCGTCAGCGGCGCCGCCAACGTCGTCTCCCGGCTGCCCGACCCGTCGCTGCTCTACACCACCGACTACGGGCGGCTGGTCCTGCTCAAGCTGGCCCTGTTCATCGTCTTGGGGATCTTCGGTTACCTGCACCGCGAGCGCACCCTGCCCGCCCTCATGGCGCACAACCCCAAGGGGTACGCCCGCCCGGCGGTGACCCGCCCGCCGTGGGCGTTCGCGCGCCTCGCCGGGGTGGAGATCCTGCTCATGGCCGCGACCCTCGGCGTCGCCGTCGCGCTCGCCCGTACGGCACCGCCCGCCGTGAACGCCGACGAGGACGCGGTCACCGGCATGCTCGGATTCTCGATGCCGCCGCCGATCACCGTCGGCCGGCTGGCGACGATGTGGCGGCCGGACCTGTTCTTCGCCGTGCTCGTCGTGGTGCTCGGGGGCCTGTACGCCGCGGGCGTCGCACGGCTGCGCGCACGCGGCGACGCCTGGCCGATGGGCCGGACGCTCGCCTGGGGGCTCGGCCTGGTCACGATCGTCGCGGTCACGATGACCGGCATCGCGACGTACTCCCCGGTGCTGTTCAGCACGCACATGATCCAGCACATGGTCCTGTCGATGCTGACCCCGATCCTGCTCGTGCTCGGCGCCCCGGTGACGCTCGCGCTGCGCGCGCTGAAGCCCGCCGCGATCCGCGGCGACCGCGGGCCGCGCGAATGGCTGACGATCATCCTGCACAGCCGGGCCCTGCGGTTCATCGGCCATCCCGCCACGGCCACGGTCATCTTCATCGGCAGCACGTACACGGTGTACTTCACGCCGCTGTTCGGCTACCTCATGCGCGCCCACGTCGGGCACCTGGCGATGCTCGTGCACTTCCTCGCCTCCGGCAGCCTGTTCTTCTGGGTGCTGATCGGCGTCGACCCGACGCCGCGCAAGCTGCCGTACGTGGCCAAGATGCTCCTGCTGTTCGTGACGATGCCGTTCCACGCGTTCTTCGGCATCGCGCTGATGAGCCTCGGCAAGCCGCTCGCGGCCGGCTGGTACACCGCCCTGCATCGCCCGTGGGGCACCTCGGTCCTGACCGATCAGCACACCGGCGGCTCGATCGCCTGGGCGTTCGGCGAGATCCCGACCTTCATCGTGCTGATCGCGATGGTGTTCCAGTGGTACGCCGACGACCGGCGGCTGGCGCGGCGGCTCGAACGGCACGCGGACCGGGCGGAGGCCGACCAGACCGAGGACGAACTGGCCGAGTACAACGCCTACCTCGCCTCGCTCGACAAGCGCCCCCCGTCGGCATCCGCGTCTCCGCCCCAGGAGTAGGCCGATTCGGCTCCGGGCGATTCCGCCCCCGGCGCAGACCATGGCGCCGGGCCGCGGGGTGCGACAGCCTGACGGACATGGCTGACTTCCGGTTCTCGTTCAACGTCCTCGACATCGGCTCACGCGAACGGTTCATCGAGACCTGCCGACGCGGCGAGGCGTACGGGTACGACACGGTGTTCGCCGCGGACCACCTGGGGTTCGCCGCCCCGTTCCCGGCCCTGGTCGCCGCCGCGGCGGCGACCGAACGGCTGAAGGTCGGCACGCTCGTGCTGAACGCCGGGTTCTGGAATCCGGCCCTGCTGGCCCGCGAGGTGGTCACGACCGACGTGCTCACCGGCGGGCGCCTGGAACTCGGCCTCGGCTCCGGGCACATGAAGTGGGAGTTCGACGCGGCCGGCATCCCGTGGGAGCCCTTCGGCCCGCGTGCGGACCGGCTGGAGTCGACGATCGAGGAGCTGGGGCGGCTGTTCGCCTCGGAGGGGTACCCGCAGGAGACGGCGACGCGGGAGGCGCTGGGCCTGCCGGGGTTCGGGCCCGTCCAGCGGCAGGGCTTCGGCGGGTCGGGGCCGCCGCTGATCGTCGGCGGCACCGGCGACCGGATCCTGCGGATCGCCGCCGAGCACGCCGACGTCATCGCGATCGCCGGCCTGTACCAGGTCAAGGGACGGCCGCCGGGCGTCTTCCGGCTCGGCACCGCCGAGGAGGCCGCCGACCGCGTCCGATACGCCCGTGAACAGGCGGGCGACCGCGCCGGGCGGGTCGAGTGGCACGCGCTGGTCCAGTTGGTCATGGAGACCGACGACCGCGAGGCCGCCGCCGAGGACCTGCTGGGACGGTACGGCGACGCGATGACCGCCGAGGAGATCCTCGACACCCCCTTCCTGCTCATCGGCACGGTCGAGCAGATGGCCGAGCAGATCCTGCGGAACCGCGAGCGCTTCGGCTTCACCTACTACACCGTCCACGGCCCGTTCATGGACGCGCTCGCGCCCGTGATCGAACGGGTCCGCGCCCGCACGCGACCGTCGTGACCAGCGAGGACCGCTCCCATCGGTAACGTGACCAGGGCCGATGATCACGGGTAGGGAAAGCCTCATACGGGAACGTCCGTCCTGTGTCCCGCACTGTGATCACCGGTCTGCTGCTGACGGCGGCGTTGCAGATCGCCCTCGGCTGCGCCCACTCCCGCGTCGGCGCGGTCCAGAGCGCGCGCCCGGCCGGCCGCCCGATGGTCGCGCCGCCGTCCATGCCGACGTCGGCGCCCTCGACGGCGGCGAGTCCGGACGCGGTCACGCTGCCGATCCGGGTGGTCCGCGGGAACGGGGGCACGCTCGTCTACGTGCCGATGAAGGTGAACGGCCACGGGCCGTACGAGTTCGTGCTGGACACCGGCTCCTCCAACTCCTCGGTGGACCGCAGCCTGGTACGCCGGCTGGGCCTGCCGCGCACCGGGCAGCAGCATCCCGTACAGGGAGTGACGGGCAGCGGCATGGTGCCGGTCGTACGGGTGCACCGCTGGACACTCGGCGGCCTGCCCATGCACGGCACGTCACTGTCGGTCGTCGACCTCGGCATCGGCGTGGGCGGCCTGCTGGGCTCGGACGAGCTGTGCCGCTTCGGCAACGTGAGCCTCGACTTCCGGCACAACCGGCTGGTCATCCAGCGCCGCTAGGGCCTGTCTCGCTTGGGCCGTGGCTTTTCCACAGCCGTGCGTACGGTCTTCCTTTGGCGTGTGGGGTCGGCGCCCCCCGGGAGGGCGGGGAGTGTCCCGGACGGGAGCTGTCCCCGGCGGGAACTGTCCCGGACGGCGGGACTTCGCAGCACACCCTAGGTTGAGGGCGTCGAACGGCGTCAGCCGGGGAGCTGTCCCAGTGTGAGGGTCACGGTCTTCCGTGCGCCGTCGGGGCGCAGGATCTGTACCTTCACCTTCTGGCCGGGCTTCAGGGGGGCGAGTGCCTCGGCCAGGGCCGTCGTCGTCGACGTGCCGGCGCCGTTGATCGACAAGATGACGTCGTCCGGGGCGATTCCGGCCCTCTCCGCGGGGCCGTCCGGCGTTACCGAGACGACGCCCACGCCCTCGACGTCGCCCCGCAGGTCGATCACCGTGCGCACCTTGGCGCCGATCGCGGCGCGGCCGGACTCCTTCACGCGGCCCGAGGCGATGAGCTGGTCGGCGATCAGCTTGACGGTGTTGCTCGGGATGGCGAATCCGATGCCCGCCGCCGCACCGCCGATCTGCGGGTCCGAGACGGTCAGCGTCGGGATGCCGACCACCTGGTTGCCCAGGGTCACCAGCGCGCCGCCGCTGTTGCCCGGGTTGATCGGCGCGCTCGTCTGCACGGCGCCGGCGATCGTCGCGCCGGGGAAGGCGCCCTCGCGCTGGGAGCTGACCGTGCGCCCGAGCGCGGAGACGATGCCGTTGGTGACGCTCCCGGACAGGCCCAGCGGGTTGCCCATCGCCAGCACGATCTGGCCCACGGCCAGCCGCGCGGAGTCACCGAACGTCGCCGGGGTGAGCGGGGCGTTCTTCACGCGGACGACGGCGAGGTCGTTCGCGGAGAACTCCCCGACGAGCGTCGCGGACAGCGGCGTCTTGGAGGTCGGCGTGGTTACCTGCAGCCGCCGTGCGCCCGCCACGACGTGGTCGTTGGTGACGATGTCGCCCTTGTCGTCATAGACGATGCCCGACCCGAGGCCCGAGTCGGTGTTGATCTGTACGACGGAGGGCAGCACCTTCTTGACGACCTGCTCGAACTGCTGCTCGAGCACGGCGCCGGAGACGGGCGTCGGCGCGCCCGCCGTGACGGGCCCGGCCTCCCGCCGTACCTCGGTGCCGCAGCCCGCGATCAGCGCCAGCCCGGCGACCGCCGCCAGGGCGGACCGCGTGTGTCGCTCCATGAAGACTGCTGTTCCCAGCAGTCACGGACGGCAAGCCGTACGGCACGCCGGACCGGCCCATCCTTTGCCGGAGAAGGGGAATGGGCCGGTTTCGCGCTCAGCCGCGGTTGTGCTGGAGCCAGTTCACCGCGAAGCCGCCGGCCGACGTGCGGATCGCCAGGACGACCACGCCGAGGGTGAGGACCGGCGTGACCACCCACTTCTCGACGACGCCGTTGGTGCGCGGCACGATCGGGATCTCGAACCGCTTCTTCCACGGCCAGAACACCGGGCACCCCTCCGGGGTGAGGCAGTCGGTGAACATGTGCATGAAGCAGCCGAGCCCCACCGACAGGCCCGCCCACCCGAGGTAGTAGTGACCCATGAACAGGTCGATCCCCGGGCCGGCGAAGTGCATGCCGATCATGAGGTAGGTCAGGCCCAGCGCGAGGGCCCCGTTGATGATGACGTTGAAATGCTCGCGCTCGGGGATGTGGATCCCGACCCCGCGCAGGCCCAGGCAGATGAGGAGGAAGAGCTCCACCCACCAGCCGGGCCGGAAGTACTGGGCGAGCAGGTCGGTGCCGAACGTCATCAACACGATGAAGAACAGCGAATGCGTCGCGTGGCGGTGCCCGCCCGAGATCCACGCGACACCCTTGCAGAGCACCTTCGTGACCGGCCCGAGCGCGTTCGCGATCGAGCCGCTGTGGTGGTCCATGTCGGGCAGCAGTGCCGCCCCCGCACAGACGACCGAGCCCGCGACGATCTCGCCCGGCGTCATCTTCATTCCATAGTCCGCGAGGAAGGGCACCAGGCCCAGCCACGCGACAGCCCCCGCAAGGGCGTGGGTATGCCCCATCATCCGTACATCACTCGCTTTGCCCGCGTAATAACCACGCGCGGGACTGTAACGGGCCGAAGGCCCTCCATGCTGCGCGACGCGCCGGAACAGATGCGTACGTTCACCGTGTGTCAGCGGAATTCGTCAGATTTCGGCCCTCACCACCGCGAAGCGAGCGTGTTCCGGAGGGGGTCAGACCGGGATCAGGCGCCAGTCGGCCTTGCCCGGACGGTACGGCGCGTCGAGGCGCTTGGCGACGATTCCGGGAAGCCGTTGCTCGCGCGCCGCCTCGCGTACCGCCTCACCGTCCTCGAACCAGGGCGCGGTCTGCCAGCGCGGTCCGGACAGGCCGAGCTCGCCGAGGAGCTCGCGGCGCCGCCGGTACGGCTCGTCCAGCAGCGACCGCCCGTCCAGGTAGAGCAGGTCGTAGATCATGTACGTCTCGCCGCCGGCGTCGGTCAGCTCGCCGTCGAGGACCGCCCGGTGCGACCCGAGCGCCTCGCCGAGCCCGCGCGGGGCCTTCGCGGGCCGGCCGTCCGCCGCGACGACACGCGCCGGCCCCCGCTCGCCGTAGGCGATCAGCCGCCGCCCGCCCCAGGCGAACTCATAGCCGTACGCGTCGCTCCGCCGCGGCAGCCGTGCGCGCCTGTCGGGCACGATCGGGCGTACGTCCCCGGGCATCGGCTCGGCGTCGGGGGAGACCGGCGGATCCATCCGGTGGATCATCCAGTTCTCGCCCTTGGTGGGAAACAGGACGTACCGGCCCGAGACCCGGCCGCCGTGCAGCACGATCTTGATCTCGCGCTCGGTCCACTTCTCGGTGTCGTACGTGCCGCGGTCCCAGATCATCACCTGGCCGCCGCCGTACTCGCCCGGTGGGATCTCCCCGGCGAACGAGGCGTACTCCAGCGGATGGTCCTCGGTGTGCACGGCGAGGTGGTTGACCTTCGGGTCGTCCGGCACGCCCTTGGGCAGCGCCCACGAGACGAGAACGCCGTCGCGTTCGAGCCGGAAGTCCCAGTGCAGCCGTCGCGCGTGGTGCTCCTGGATGACGAACGTGTCGTCGTTGCCCTCGGGCAGTGGACCCTCCGCCGGGACGGGCTCCGGCGTACGGCGTGCGTCGCGTCTGCCGCGGTAGGTCCGTAGTTCGGCCATACCGCGTTGCGTACCCCGCCGCGCGGCGTTGTCTCAGGGGAGGGTGAGGATCTCCGCGCCGGCGTCGGTGACGAGAAGCGTGTGCTCGAACTGGGCGGTGCGCTTGCGGTCCTTCGTCACGACCGTCCACTTGTCGGGCCAGATCTCGTACTCGATCGTGCCGAGGGTCAGCATGGGCTCGATGGTGAACGTCATGCCCGTCTCGATGACGGTCGAGGCGTTCGCGTCGTCGTAGTGCGGCACGATCAGCCCGGAGTGGAACGTCGTGCCGATGCCGTGGCCGGTGAAGTCGCGGACCACGCCGTACCCGAACCGCCTGGCGTAGGACTCGATGACCCGGCCGATGACGTTGAGCCGCCGCCCGGGGCGCACCGCCTTGATGGCGCGGGCCAGGGCCTCCTGGGTGCGCTCGACGAGCAGCCGGGACTCCTCGTCCACGTCGCCGACGAGGTACGTCGCGTCGGTGTCGCCGTGCACGCCGTCCTTGAACGCGGTGATGTCGATGTTGATGATGTCGCCGTCGCGCACGACCGTGTCGTCCGGGATGCCGTGGCAGATCACCTCGTTCAGCGAGGTGCACAGCGACTTGGGGAACCCGCGGTAGCCGAGCGTCGAGGGGTAGGCGCCGTGGTCGAGCATGAACTCGTGCCCGATGCGGTCGAGCTCGTCGGTGGTGACGCCGGGCTCGATGTGCCGGGCGACCTCCGCCATCGCCTGCGCCGCGATCCGGCCGGCCACCCGCATCCGCTCGATGATCTCCGGCGTCTTGACGTCGGGCTCACCGGTGCGGGGGAACTTCTTGCCGACGTACTCCGGGCGGGGGATGTTCGCGGGCACGGTGCGCATCGGCGAGACGCGGCCGGGACGGAGTTGCGTCGTCATGGTGTTGGAGTGTAGTTGCCCATGGGGGGAAGGATGACAAGTCGATCAGGAGGCGATGATGAGCGATGACGGCGAGTGGTTCTTCTGTCTCAAGCACATGCGGGTCGAGCACGGCCCCGGATGTCCCGACCGCGACCGGATGGGCCCGTACGCCACGGAGACCGAGGCCGCGAACGCCCTCCAGCACGCGCGGGAGCGCAACGAGCAGTGGGAGGCACGCGAAGACGACTGATCCGGAGGCGAGCGCGACCGGGGGAGACCGGGAACCGGTCAGCCCGCCGGCGGGCCGGTGATCGTGTCGAGGAGGCCGGCGAGGCGGTCGCGCAGGCCGCGTTTGGCGCGTGGCTCGCCCGCCGCGGCGCTCACCAGGTGCTGGGCGGCCTCGAAGGAGATCGCCGGCTCGCCCGGCGGCACGGACAGGGACTCGTGCGCCAGCCCGCGCAGCTCCTTGTCGTCCCCGTCGAGCGCGAAGATCGTCGCGCCGACCCGGCGGGCGTCGTCGACGCGTTCGAGCACGCCCTCCGACGCGGTCTGTTCCGACACGACGAGGAGCGTCTCGCCGCGGCGCGCGGCCTCCAGCCGGTCGAGCCCGATGCTCAGGTGGGCCGGCGCTCCGGGCGGCGGCTCCCAGCGGACGAGCGTGGGGCTGATCTCCGGCAGCCCGCACAGCCGGCTCTCGTCGTCCAGGTGGGCGGCCAGGTGCCACGGCTCGTCGTCGCGCGGGCCGAACAGCAACAGGCCCCCCGGAACCCGCGTGGAGGCGCGCAGCGACCGGGCGAAGTCCTGCGTGCGCTCCGGCCAGCCGGTGGTCGCCAGCAGCTCCCGCAGGGCACTGACCTGACTCGCGTCCATGGCTCCATCGTGCCGTACGGGCCCCGGCGTCTCATCCTCATCGGCGGCGACGCGGGAAAGTCGCGTGCCACGGACCGGACGTATCCGCCGGGCGCCGGAGACGCTCTCTGGTGTACGCATTGAACATGGAGATACTCGGCATCGACATCGGCGGCAGCGGGATCAAGGGCGCGCCCGTCGACGTCCGGACCGGTGAGTTCACCCGTGACCGCCTGCGCGTCGAGACGCCGGTGCCCGCCGCGCCCCGTCCGGTCGTGTCGGCGGTCGGGCAGATCGTCCGGCACTTCGACTGGACCGGCCCGGTCGGTGTGACCTTCCCCGGCGTGGTCACCGACGGCGTCACCCGCACCGCGGCGAACCTGGCGGAGGACTGGCGCGACCTCGCGGCGCGCGACCTGCTCGCCGCCGAGTGCGGCACGCCCGTCACGCTGCTGAACGACGCCGACGCGGCGGGCGTGGCGGAGATGGCGCACGGCGCCGGGCGCGGACGGTCCGGGACCGTGCTGCTGGTGACCCTCGGCACTGGCATCGGCACCGCGCTGTTCACCGACGGCACGCTGGTGCCCAACACCGAGCTCGGACACCTCGAGATCCGCGGGAAGGACGCCGAGCGCCGCGCCTCCGCGCACGCCCGCGAGGTGCACGACTGGGGCTGGGGCAAGTGGGCCGAGAAGGTGGAGGAGTACCTGCGGCGGGCCGAGGACCTGCTCTGGCCGTCACTGATCATCATCGGGGGCGGCGTGAGCAAGCGCGCCGAACACTTCCTCCCGCACCTGAAGGACGTACGGGCGGAGGTGATCGCGGCCGAGCTGCACAACGACGCCGGCATCGTCGGCGCCGCGATGGCCGCCGCACCCCGGACGCCGACCGGATGAGGCGTGCCGACGGTCACGCCCGGCTCCTCGCCCACCCCGCCGTCGGCTCGGCTCCACTCGCCCGTCGGCTCGCCGCTCCGTTCTGGCAGGATCGCCCTCATGACCACTTCCCAGGCTGAACCACCGGACGTCAGCGGCCTGTCCATCGGCATCCTCGGCGGCACCGGAGACCAGGGCAAGGGCCTGGCCCGCCGCTTCGCCCTCGCGGGCCACCGGGTGATCATCGGCTCGCGCAGCGCCGAGCGCGCCCGGCAGGCGGCCGAGAGCCTCGGCGACGGGCTGAACGCCCGGGGGGAGGAGAACCCCGTCGCCGCCCGCGACGCCGACATCGTGATCGTCGCCGTGCCGTGGGACGGGCACCGGACGCTGCTGGAGTCGCTGCGCGACGACCTCGCCGGCAAGATCGTCGTGGACTGCGTCAACCCGCTCGGGTTCGACAAGCAGGGCGCGTACGCGCTGCCCGTCGAGGAGGGCAGCGCCGCCCAGCAGGCCGCGGCCGTGCTCACCGGCAGCACCGTCGTCGCCGCGTTCCACCACGTCTCGGCGGTTCTGCTGCTCGACCCGGAGGTCGACAAGGTCGACCTCGACATCCTCGTGCTCGGCGACGACCGCGAGGCCACCGGCACCGTGCAGGCGCTCGCCGGCCGGATCGCCGGGGTGCGCGGCGTGTACGGCGGCCGGCTGCGCAACGCCCACCAGGTCGAGGCGCTCACCGCCAACCTCATCTCGGTGAACCGCCGCTACAAGACGCACGCGGGGGTACGGGTGACCGGAATATGAGGTTCATCGTCTACGGCGCGGGCGCCATCGGCGGTACGGTCGGCGCCCAGCTGTTCCGGCACGGGCACGACGTCACGCTGATCGCCCGCGGCGCCCACTACGAGGCCGTCCGCGACCACGGCCTGCGGCTCGACACGCCCGATGAGAGCGTCACGCTGGAGATCCCGGTCGTCTCCCGCCCGGCCGACGTGAAGTTCGCGCCGGGCGACGTGGTGCTGCTCGCCATGAAGACCCAGGACACCGTGGCCGCCCTCGCGGAGCTGTCCGCCGCCGCCCCGCCCGAGATCGTCGTGGCCTGCGCCCAGAACGGCGTGGAGAACGAGCGTCTCGCCCTCCGGCTGTTCCCGGACGTCTACGGCGTGTGCGTGGTGCTGCCGGCGGCGTTCCTGGATCCGGGGGTGATCGAGGCGTACATGGCTCCGGTCACCGGCCACCTCGACGTCGGGCGCTATCCGGGCGGCGACGACGAGACGGCGCGCTCGCTCGCGGACGCGTTCGCCGGCGCGACGTTCGAGTCGCAGGCGCGGCCGGACGTCATGCGCTACAAGTACGGCAAGCTGCTGAACAACCTCGGCAACGCGGTCGAGGCGCTGCTCGGCCCCGGCGACCAGGGCCAGGAGATCGTCCGCCGGGCCCGCGAGGAGGGCGCCGCCTGCCTGCGCGCCGCGGGCGTCGACCCGACGGACGTCCAGGCACTCATCGGGCGGTCCCGGCCCGTGCGGGGCCGCCGCCGCACCGGCGGCTCGACCTATCAGAGCCTCCAGCGCGGCGCCGGCGCGGTCGAGGTCGACTACCTCAACGGCGAGATCGTCCTGCTCGGCCGGGAGCACGGCGTGCCGACGCCGGTCAACGAGCTGCTGCGGCAACTCGCCAACCGCTCGGCGCGGGAGGGGCGCGGCCCCGGCCACCTGACCGCCGAGGAGTTCTGGACGGCCCTGGACGGGCACGCGGGCCGGTGAGCGAGCGGCCCGGGATCGCCCGCCTCACGAAGGAGGGCGCTCCCGCGCGGGTGCGGCGCGTCGTGTCGCTCGTACCGTCGCTGACCGAGGCGATCGCCGTGACCGCGCCGGGCCTGCTGGTGGGCGCCACCGACTGGTGCGTCCACCCGGCGGATCTGGACGTCGTACGCGTGCGGGGCACCAAGAACCCCGACGTCGACCGGGTCCGCGCCCGAGCGTCGGACCTCGTCGTGGCCAACTTCGAGGAGAACCGCGCGGCCGACCTCGACCGGCTGCGCGCGGCCGGGGTCCCGGTGTGGGAGACCGTCGTCCGCGACCTGCCCGAGGCCCTGTCGGAGCTGGCGGAGATGCTCGCGGCCTGCGGCCTGGACGAGCCGCCGTGGCTGCGCGCCGCCCGTACGGCCTGGGCGGACGTGCTGGACGAACCGCCCCCGCCCGCGCGCACGGCGGTGGTCCCGATCTGGCGGAGACCGTGGATGGTGCTGGGCCGTGAGACGTTCGCGGGCGACGTGCTGGCACGGCTGGGCGTCGCCAACCTCTACGCGGACGACGCGGAGCGGTACCCGAAGGTGACGGTGGAACGGATCCGGGACCGCCGCCCGGACCTGGTCATCCTGCCGGACGAGCCGTACGCCTTCGGCCCCGGCGACGGCCCGGAGGAGTTCCCGGGCGTACGGGTGGCCCTGGTGAGCGGACGCCACCTGGAGTGGTACGGCCCGTCCCTCGCCGAGGCCCGCCGCGTCCTGACCGCCTCCCTGTAGCCGGGGGCGTACGGCCACGGTGTCCCGATGACCGGCGGCAGGCGTACGCGGTCTTCTGCCGCGCCGCGTCCGCCGGGGCCCGCTCAGAGCCGGGCGGGCCTCGGGCCCTCGGCGGCGGCGAAGGCGGACAGCACGGCGTCGCGGT
>NZ_JBHLZP010000246.1:0-11991 GCF_042429965.1 Actinoallomurus acaciae | reverse complement strand
GGCCGCCCGGCGCGGCGGGTGGCGTCGCGGCGGAGCCGTCCCGGAACGGCCGGGCGTGCCGGTCGAGCGCCTCGACGGCTTCCGGGCGGTGGCTCGTGCCGTACTCGCCGAGGAACACGTCGCGCAGCGTGTCGCGCCACTGGGTGGCGCCCGGGCGGGCGTCGGTGGCGTGCGGGTCGCCGAACGCACGGTCGAACAGGGCACGCAGCCGGGGGTCGAGATCGCCGGGCAGGCCCGTGGGCGGATGCCAGGTGTCCCCGATCAGGGCCGGCGCGTCAGGGGCCAGCAGCAGGCCGCGGTACATCAGCACGGCCAGGCCGTAGCGATCGCTGTGTTCGTCGTGCGCGGTGATCCGCCGAGTGATCCAGCGCGGGTCGGCGAAGCCCGGGGCGACGGCACCGCCGACGGCGGCGGAGCCGACCGGCCGCAGGCCGTCACAGTCGAGGAGGTAGGCGTGCGGCCGATCGGGCCGCCACACGAGGTTCTTCGGGGAGACGTCGCCGTGGACCAGCCCCGCGCCCTCCAGGACGGTGAAGATCTCGCAGATCCGGATCAGCACCCCCACGCGGAACGCGGCCGGAGGCGCCGAGGCCGAGCACAGGTGGTCGAGGGTACGGGGCTGACCGTTGTCGTACCGGAACGGCCGGGGGATGAGCGGCAGGACCACGCCGACGACGGCCTGCCCGCCGACCAGGACGTCGATGGGGAAGTTGATCGACGTGTCCGCCGCTTCGGCCACCGTACCGGCGGCCTCCGCGTCGGCGAGGACCGCCGCGCCCCGCGCCGCCGCCGCGCGAATCCGGTCGGCGGCCGGTGGATCGGCGACGGGGGCGGGGTAGAGCTTGGCGACGCGCTCGCGCCCGGTGTGGTCGCGGCAGAGGTGCAGCCTCGACCGGCCGCCCGGCGGGTTGAAGGGCGCGTCCTCCACCTGGTAGACCGCGCCCGACTCGCTGGCCAACGAGAACACCATCTGCCTCCCGACTCCACCGGCACGGCCGGGACGCGGGTGGCGCAGCGTGACCCGCGAACGCGACGGCCAGATCAAATAGACACTATCGTCTACCTGAAGCATATGCCGCAGGGCGGTCGAAACGGGCTCTCTCGCGAGTGAGAACTTCGGGGTGCGGTCCGTGCGTCGGGCAACGCCTCGCACGACCCGGCCGGCGCCGGTGTCACCGTCCCCCGGCCCGTGCCGGTCCGGCCGTACGAGCACGGGGCGTCCGCGTCAGGCCGACGTGGCCGGACCGCCTTGAGCGCACGCCGACCGTTCGAATGCGTACCGGGAGGGCCCGCCGGGCACCCACGCGTGAGGGGGCGGTACCGGCGAACCGTCGCCGACGACGATGGGGCGGCCGCGTAGCGATGCCCGAGGACGAGCCTTCACCGGAGAACTCGTCGGCCTCCACCCGCGGCGGCCGCCGCGGATGCCGGTGGCCCGCGGACGGTCGTCGTCGGCGCGCGGCTCGACCGGGTCACGCTCAGGCCTGTGCGGTCACCACCAGCCGGCGCAACCGCTGGAGTCGCAGGCGCGAAGGTAGACGCTGTACGCGCCTTTGTAGGTGTAGTGCTTCCCGAATTTCATCTTCTTCTGTTCCAGCCGGCCGGACTCCCAATGCACGCGCATCTGGGTCCAGACGCCGTTATCGGCCTTCCAGTCGTAGAAGGTGCCGTTGTAGCCCCCGTGGCCGTCGCATTTCCATGACTTGTAGACACCGATGTTGCGGCCCTTGGGCGACCACAACTCCGCGTCCGCGTGCCCGCTCTTGCAGGCCGCGGGCCGGACGCCGTCCTGCCCGCTCGCCGCCGCCTTCGACGAGGCGTCCGCCATGCCGGTTCCGGCCAGAGCCAGTGTGCCGGCAGAGACGAAGGCGAGTGCTGCCGAGACAATGCGCATGATCGAACCTTCCTTCCCAATCTCAGGGTTTCCCACGATGTGTCTGGTGAGATGCCCTGATTGTCTGATGGGGGGCCCGCGAAGGTCATTGACGCCGGGCGCACGAATCATTGATGTTCAGAGCAACGACGCGGGAGGTGGTTCCGGATGATCGAGCTGTGCAGTTCCGATGTACCGGTTGCCGACCGGTTCGACTGGTGGTGCGAGCTGACGGCTCGTGACCTGGCACCCACCCGGTTCACCATCGACTCGGTGGCGGATTTCCGGGCATCCGCGAGGCAGTTGGAACTGGGATGCCTCACCGCGTTGGTGCCGGAGTTCTCCGCGGTGCGATCGGTGGTCCGTAACCGCCGCCTGATCCAGCGCTCGGATCCCGAACGATGGGTGCTGATGCTGGTGCTCGCGGGGTCCTACTGGATCGAGCAGGGCCGCAGCAGGGCCCGCGCGGAGGCCGGCGACATGGTGATGTACGACACGTCGCAGCCGTTCGAATCGGGCGTCTGCCGCGGCGTGGGCAGCACCTACTCCGTGATGCTGCACCTGCCGCGGCAAGCCGTGCCGGTTCCGGAGCAGGCGCTTCGGAGGCTGGTGGCGCGGCCGATGCCGTCGCGAACGGGAGCGGGGGACCTCATGGCCCGCTTCCTGGAAGGCCTCGCCGAACAGGTGACCGTGCTCGAGCCCGCGGCGGCCGACCGGCTGGAGTCCGCGGCCATCGGCCTCGCGACGGCCTTCCTCGCCGGCCTGGCCGACACGGAGTGCCGGCTACCGCCGCAGACCCGGCAGCAGGCACTCCTCCAGCAGATCAAGAAATTCGTCCTCGGCAACCTCCACGATCGCCAACTGTCACCCACGTTGATCGCCGCGGCACACCACATTTCGGTGCGCTACCTCCACCACCTGTTCCACGAGGACGGGCAGAGCGTCGGCGAACTCATCCGCCGGCGGCGCCTGGAGCGCTGCCACACCGAACTGGTCGACCCACAGCTGATCAACCGAACCGTCGCGGACGTGGGCGCACGATGGGGCTTCCAGGACGCCGCGACCTTCAACCGAGCGTTCAAGGCGGCGTACGGAATTCCTCCAGGCGAGCACAGACGGCTGTCACTGCCAGGGCCGTGACCTCGGCGGTGGGCTCTGCGGAATGCGGCGAGACCCTGCTCCCACCGGTGACGGCGTGCTCACGTGGGGCGGGCGAATCCGATGGGATTCTGCGTCTTGTAATTGTCGATCTTGACGTGATCGCCGGTGTGCGGCGCGACGATCATCGTGCCCTTTTCGGGGTCCAAGACGATGCCGACGTGGCCGGGGCCGGTATTGCCCATGTGGAAGAAGACCAGGTCGCCGGGCTGCTCGTGCCCCGCCGGGACCGATGGCTCCTGCTGCCACTGCACATCGGAGGTGCGCGGAATGGTGAGTCCCGCCGCCTTGTAGGCCTGCGAGGTGAGGCCGGAGCAGTCGAAACGGTCCGGTCCCGTGGCGCCCCACACATAGGGATCGCCGAGCTTCGTGAGCGCCCAGTCGATCACCTGCTGTGCCCGGGGGTTGGGCGCGAGGGTGCTGGCGTTGGGCGGCACGGGGATGTCGCCGGAGCGCGAGTAGTCGACCGGGGTGGCCGTGGCGCCGTTTCCGCCCCGGTTTCCAGGGCCGTCGCCGTTGCCGCCCGCCAGGTCGGTGTTGCCGGGCATCAGGCCGCGCAGCGCGGTCGCGACCGAACTGTCGGCGGAGGTCGCCTCTTTGAGGGCGGCGTCGATGTCGTTCTGGTACCCCTGCCGGAGCGTCACCCGGTCGTTTCGGTCCTGCTTCGTGTCGGCGGCCGGTTTCGTGTCGGTGACGTGACCGCCCGTGCAGTCGAAACCGTCGCCCACCGCCTTCTGCACGGTCGCCACGAGCTTGTTGTGCGCCTCCGCGAAATTCGTGTACGCGGTGGTGAGCGTGCTCTCGACCTGGGCCAGGACCTTGGAGGACGCCTGCACCTTCAGGTGCTTCGCGTCGATGAACGCATGCGCCTCGCCGGCCGCGGCACTGTCCCAGTTTCCGGACACGTGCTGATTGACGGTGAGGAGGTCACCGGCGTGTTTGTCCACCGCGTCCCGCCACTTGCCCCACGCGTCGGCGGTGCTCTTGTATTGGTGCGGAGTGGCGTTCAGCAGGTCGTCGTAGGTGATGCCGCCCATGTGATCAGACTTCCTGGACGGCGGGCGGCGTCACCGCGCCGACGCGTCGATGCGAGTCGTACTCCGCGTCGGCGTAGCCCGCGCGTGTGCGGTGGATCCGCTGACCGATGTCATGGGCGTCATCGACGATTCCGCGCAGGTGAGAGGCCCACGCCTCGACGCATTCGTTCAGCGCCTCGGTGGTCTGCCAGCCGCGGTGGCTGTCACCGGCGGCCGCGCACGCGGTCAGGTGTTCGTTGACCTTTCCGGTAAGAATGTCGGCGGCATCCCGGCTGTACCGAGTGGCGCGCGTCAGGCCCAGGTAATGCACATCGAGCGGCTGCTCGGTCATATCGCACCCCAACCGCATAGCGTCGAAAATCGCGGTACCAGATTAACGCCTCGGACGGGGAATGGGCAGCGTTCGATGATCAACGTTCGGCCTCCGGGTGCCGACGTCGCCGAAGCCCGGCGCGGTGACCAGCGGCGACGCGCCCCACCCGGCCGTCGCCGGGGGCTATCCCCTCTCCAGCGTCCCGTTCCTGATCGTGGCCACCGGCACGATGTGCGCGGTCGGATCGAGCACCGCTCCGCGGGCGTCCGTGTAGACACGGTGCGGCGGGGGCGTGTCGGCCAGCCGGAACACGGTCGCGTGGCGCACCAGGCCGTCCTCGTCCAGCCAGGGTTCCGGCGCCCCCAGGATCTCGCGCGGTGTGCGGGTCACCGCGGCGATGACGTCGTCGAGTGGCAGGCCGCAGGCGAGCAGCTTCGTCATCGTCGTCGGCAGGTCGTGGACCGGTCCCCGGATGTTGCGCACGTGGACGTCGGTGCTGATCGAGTGCGGGGGGAACCCGGCGGCGATGGCGCGGCGCGCGACGTCGCCCGCGAAGCTCGCCGCGCCGTGGCCGACGTCGAGCCGGACGCCGCGGTTCAGCGCCCGGTCCAGGGCCGGTGACGGCCGGCCGTCGGCCCGCCAGGGGTGACCGGTCTTGCCGTGGTAGCAGTGGGTCACGACGTCGCCGTCTCCCAGCAGGTCCAGCACGTCCTCGATGAGCGGCGGCGGCTCTCCGATGTGCACCATGAGCGGCAGTCCCGCCTCGCGTGCGACGAGCCGGCCGAGTTGCAGCGGCTGTAGTCCCATCGCGCCGACGATCAACCCGCTGGAGCGGACCTTCACGCCGCAGACGACGTCGCGGTGGCGGTCGATCGCCGCCAGCGTGGCGTCCACGTCGACGTCGCGGATGTCGGCGGTCTCCCGCATGTGCACCAGGCCGTACGACCCGATGTTCACCCAGGCGCGTATGCGCACATCGGCGGCGGGGATCACGTACTTGACCAGCCCGTCCAGGGTCGCCGCGCCCGCGCTGCCGGCGTCGCCCAGCAGGTGGACGCCGGTGGCCAGGCCGACCTGGTCCGCCGCCACGCCGATCTCGGTCATGCCGTCGTAGACGTGGGCGTGCGCGTCGGCCCATCCCGGGCCGATGAACAGTTCGCCGGGCGGTCCGTCGCTCGGCCGGAGCTTCACACCACTCGGATCCGGCTCCAGCCGGGCCGTACGAAGGTCGCCGCCGATGACCCGCAGCGGCTTACGGGTGATCATGACGCCGCCAGGCACGCGGTCACCGCCGCGTTGTGGAAACGCGGCCGGAGCCGGGTGATCGCGTCGGAGTCGCGGGTGGGGTGCACGCGGTTGGTCAGCAGCACCACGAAGACGTCGAGGACGGGGTCGACCCAGATGCTGGTCCCGGTGAAGCCGGTGTGGCCGTACGCCGCCGGGGTCAGCAGGTCGCCGCCGTTGCAGCGGTGCGGGTCACGGCCCTGCCAGGCGAGTGCCCGGCGCAGCGGGAGGTGGTCGGTCCGCGGCTCGGTCATCACCGCGAGGGTGCGCTCGGCGATGACCCGTCCGCCCGTTCCCCGGCCGCCGCGGCAGAGGGCCTGGCCGAGGGCGGTGAGGTCGTCCAGCGTGCCGAACAGCCCGGCGTGCGCCGCGACGCCCCCGAGGACCTCGGCGTTCTCGTCGTGCACCGTGCCCTGCACGATCCGGCCGCGCCACGGGCAGTCCTCCGTGGCGGCCGCCCGCGCGCGGTCGTCCGCGGGCGGCAGGAAGCGGGTCTCCCTCATGCCCGCGGGCGCGGTGACACGCTCGGCGATGAGCGTGTCCAGGGGGGTTCCCGAGGCGCGCTCGGCGATGAGGCCGAGCACGATGAACCCGGCGGAGCTGTACTCCACGCCCGTACCGGGCGGGAACCGCAGCGGCAGGCGCGGCAACGCGGCCAGCAGCTCCGCGCGGGTCGCGCACCGCCGCCACATCGGCTCCTGACCCGGCAGGCCGGACGTGTGGGTCAGCAGCTCGAAGACGGTGAGCCCGGCCTTGTCCGTGCCGGCGTACTCCGGCAGGTGGGCGGCGATCGGGTCGTCGAGGGTCAGCGCTCCGGACTCGACCAGGCTCATCACCGCGATCCCGGCGATCGGCTTGGTCACCGACGCCAGATCCCAGAGCGTGTCGTCGCGGACCGGATCGCCGTCCCACGACAGCGTGCCGGACGTGCCTCGCTCCACGACCCCGGCGCTGCCGCCGTACGCCCACGCCGCGCCCGAGAACGTACGGTCCTCCCGAGCCCGGGCGATGATGCCGGCGGGGTCCACTGTCATCGGTCGTTCCTTTCCGCGGGATTGCCCAGCGCCGTGGAGATGCGGCGGGCCGCCGCCACGACCAACGGGCCGAGCAGCCCGACGTCGTCCTCTTTCAGGGTGAACGTGAGACCGGAGACGCTGACTCCGGCGATGGCGGTGCCCTGCCGGTCGCGGACCGCGGCGCCGACACAGCGGACGTTGCGCTCGTTCTCCTCCTCGTCGACGGAGTAGCCGCGCTCGCGCACCGTCGCCAGATCGGCCAGCAGCCCGTCCGGCTCGACGAGCGTCGCCGGCGTGTGGCTGATCAGCGGGGACGAGGCCGCGATGATGGCGCGAACCTCATCGTCGGGGAGGCCGGCGAGCAGGGCCTTGCCGATGGCCGTGCAGTGCAGCGCGATCTGCATGCCGACCTTCGAGGCCATGCGGTACGGCTCCTGGGACTCGACCTTGGCCAGGTACACCGCGACCGTGCCGCTGCGTACCGCGAAGTGAGCGGTGTGCCCGGTCTGGCGCTGCAGGTTCTCCAGGATGGGCCGGGCCACGGCGGCGAGGTCGCGATCGGCCAGGGCGGAGCCGGCCAGCGCGAGGAGCGCCGGTCCGGACGCGTACGCGCCGTCGCCGCTGGTGACCGCGTATCCCTCCGCGGTGAGGATCTGCAGGATGCGGTGGGCGGTCGTCTTGTTGATGCCGGTCCGTTCCGCGATGTCGGCGAGCCGCCGGGGTTGGTCGGGGCTGGAGAGCGCACGCAGCACCGCCAGTGTCTTCTCCACCGAATTCATTTCCGCACCTAAAGGGTTGACCGGTCGGACCGATATGCGGCATATTCAACCATACGAGATGGCGTTTCACAATATGAAACGCAAATACCTGTCCACGCCCTGTCCATCGCCCCCGTCTCATGGGCGCGGCGCTGCGGGAGTTACGAGGAAGGCAGCGAGACGTGACCGAACGCATCAGGATGGGCCGCCGTGATCTGCTGAGATTCGGCGGGCTCGCGGTCGCCGGGATATCTATGCCGGGACTGCTGACCGCCTGCAAGGCCGGCTCCAACCCCGCGGGCAAGGCGGGCAACGTCCTGCGGGTGTCCCAGCCCGCCGACGCGACCACGCTGGACCCGCAGAAGCAGGGCGATCTGCCCTCGATGAACGTCCTGATCAATATCTTCGACACTCTGACCGTGCGCGACGTGAACGACCGTCTGGTCGGCGGCATCGCCGAGAGCTGGGAATCGGTCTCGCCGACGACCTGGCGCTTTCACCTGCGCAGCGGGGTGACCTTCCACAACGGCGAGCCGTGCGACGCCGCCGCGGTCGCCTACAGCCTCCAGCGCCTGGTCGACCCGGCGACGAAGTCCCCGATCGTCGAGCTGCGGTTCGTCACCAAGGCCAAGGTCGTCGACGCGAAGACGGTCGACGTGATCACCAGCCAGCCCGACCCGATCCTGCCGCAGAAGGTGTCGCTGTTCGGCGGCGTCATCGTGCCGCCCAAGTACATCAAGGAGAAGGGCGACGCCGCCTTCGCGGCCAACCCCGTCGGCACCGGGCCGTTCGTCTTCCAGTCCTGGCAGCGCGACAACCAGATCGTGCTGAAGGCCAACCCGAAGTACTGGGGCGGCAAGCCCGCGGTGGAGCAGGTCACCTTCAAGGTGATGCCGGACGCCGCCTCGTCGCTGGCCGCGTTGCAGTCCGGCGGCGTGGACATCGTGTCCCAGCTCTCCCCGGACGCGGCGCAACAGCTCGGGAACGGCGCCGGCCTGAAGGTCGTGACCACGCCCGGGATCCGTACGTTCTTCGTGTCCATCGACACCCTGAGCGGCGGTCCGCTGGCCAAGAAAGAGGTGCGCCAGGCGCTCAACATGGCGCTCGACGTGCCGACGCTCATCAAGTCCGTGCTGAACGGCGCCGGGCAGCAGACCCCCACGCTGATCCCGCACCAGTCGTTCGGCTACGACCCCTCGGTCCAGGCGTTCCCGTACGACCTGACCAAGGCCAAGACCCTCCTCGCGCAGGCCGGCTACCCGAACGGCTTCGCGACCAAGCTGACGGCCTCCGCGGTCGACAAGGACATGGCCCAGGCCATCTCCGGTCAGCTCGCCAAGATCGGGGTGAAGGCGAGTGTGTCGATCATGGACGCCGCCACCTTCAAGCAACGGCTGGTCTCCTCGAACAAGCAGGCCCTCGGCCCGATGTACTTCACCGGCAACACCGGGTGGACGATGGACGCCGAGAGCAACCTGCAGTCGTTCATCCGCCACGATCGCCGGCAGAGCCGCTGGAACAACCCGCAGGCGGACAAGCTGGTCGACACCGAAGAGGGCTCGGTCGACTCCGCGACCCGCAAGAAGGCCTTCACCGAACTCCAGCGGCTGCTGGTGGATGAGGCGCCCTTCCTGTTCCTGTACCAGGGCAGCAACCTGTTCGCGGTCAACGACCGGGTCCAGTGGAAGACGAACTCGAACGGGACCCTCGCCATGGCGAGCGCGAAGCTGACATGAGCGGTGACCTGACGGCCCGGTCCGGGGCGCTGACGCTGCCCCGGATCGGCGATCGGGCGCTCTGGTCGTTCGTCGGCCGGCGGATCGGCCACGCGGTGCTCGTGCTGTTCTGCGTCGCGACCGTGTCGTTCTTCCTCGTCCGGATCTCCGGCGACCCCGTACGCCAGATGCTCCCGCCCGACGCCACGGCGGCCCAGGAGACGGCGCTGCGGGCCCAGCTGGGCCTCGACCGCTCGCTGCTCGGCCAGTACGTCTCGTACATGACCGGCCTGCTGCACCTGGATCTCGGCCAGTCGCTGTTCTTCCACCGCCCGGCGTTCGACGTGATCGCCGAGCGGCTGCCCGCCACCGTCACGCTGGCCGCGGGCGCGCTCGTGGTGGTGCTGGTGGTGGCGATCCCGGCCGGCGTCCTGTCCGCGCTGCGGCGCGGCACCGCGACGGACACCTCGGTGATGGCGGCCGTCCTGGTCGGCCAGTCGACGCCGGCGTTCTTCGTGGGGATCCTGTTCATCCTGGTCTTCGCGGTGAACCTCCAGGTGCTGCCCGCGTCGGGGATGGGCGGAATCGAGAACCTCGTGCTTCCCGCCATCACCCTCGGGCTGTACTCGATCGCGATGGTCGCCCGGCTGCTGCGGTCCTCGCTGGTGGACGTGCTGGGTGAGGACTACATCCGTACGGCGCGGGCCAAGGGCCTGACCGGATGGCGGATCGTGACGGCACACGGGCTGCGGAACGCCTCCCTCCCGGTGGTCACGGTCGTCGGCCTGGAGATCGGCAATCTCCTCGGCGGAGCGATCCTCACCGAGCAGGTCTTCGCCTGGCCCGGCGTGGGCCGGCTGACCGTCGAGGCCGTCACCTATCGCGACTACCCCCTGATGCAGGCGACCGTGCTCTTCCTGGCCACGGTGTTCGTGGTCGTGAACCTGCTGGTCGACCTGTCCTACGCCGCCCTCGACCCACGAGTGAGGCTGAGCTGATGACCACCGCGACGGCCGGGCGGACCACCGCCCCGGCGCGCCCCGCCCCGAACACGATGCGGCACGCCGTCCGGCGTGCGCTGCGCCGCAACCACGCCGCCAAGGTGGCGATCGGCGTCCTGATGCTCGTCGTGGTCGTCGGCGTGTTCGGGCCCCTGATCGCGCCGCACGATCCGAACGCCCAGAACCTCACCCTCAAGCTCCGTCCGCCCTTCTGGTCGGCCGGGCACCAGCCGGGGTATCCGCTCGGCACGGACATGCTCGGCCGCGACGTGCTGAGCCGGATCGTGTACGGCACCCGGATCTCCCTGCTGGTCGGCGTGGCCGCGACGCTGCTGTCCGGTGTCGTGGGCACCGCGATCGGCCTCATCAGCGGCTACTACCGCGGATGGCGTGACCAGGTGTTCATGCGGCTCGCCGACATCCAGCTCGCCTTCCCCACGATCCTGCTCGCGCTGGCGATCATCGCCGTGCTCGGCCCGAGCCTCTGGTTCGTCATCCTCGTCCTCGGCCTGACCGGCTGGGTCTCCTACGCCCGCGTCGTCCGCGCCGAGGTCCTGTCACTGCGGTCACGGGAGTTCGTGGTGGCGGCCCGGGCGATCGGCGACAACGACCGGCAGATCATGACCCGGCATCTCTTGCCGAACATCGTCGCTCCGCTGGTCACCATCGGTACGCTGCAGGTCGCAGCGATGATCATCGCGGAGGCCTCGCTGGGCTATCTCGGGCTCGGCGTGCCACCCGGCATCCCGACCTGGGGCGGCATGCTCGCCGACGGACAGCTCTACCTGCGCAGCGCCTGGTGGATCGCGGTCTTCAGCGGAGCGGCGATCATGCTCACGACACTCTCGATCAACGTAACCGGCGACATGCTCCGGGACGTCGCCGACCCGAAGGCATACACCAAATGAACCTCGCGTCCCACTATGTCTGCGACGACTGCCACGCGCGTACGCCGCTGGACACCCCGGCTCTGCTCTGCACGGCGTGCGGTGGACTGCTGGAGATCGAATACGACCTCTCGCGCGCCTCGCGCGAGATCCTCACCCGCGCGGCCGCCCGCCGCGACATCGGCCTGTGGCGCTGGGCGGACCTGCTCCCGGTGACCGACGGCACCGAGCCGCTGTACCTGGGCGAGGGAGACACACCCCTGCTGACCACGCGGCGTCTCGGTGACCGGCTGCGGATCCCGAACCTGCGCATCAAGAACGACACGTTGATGCCGACCGGGAGCTTCAAGGACCGCGGGTTCGCCGTCGCGGTCGGCTTCGCCCACTCCCTGGGGATCGACGAGGCGTTCACCTACAGCTCGGGGAACGCCGGCGCGTCCTTCGCGACCTACGCGGCACGTGCCGGGATCGAGGCCACCGTCCTCGTCGAGGACGTCGCCAACCCGACGAAGGTCGCGGCGATCAGCCTGTACGGCGCGCGGGTGCTGCGGCTGCGCTACCGCTCCAGCCTGGAGATCTTCGCCGGCGTCAGCGCGCTCGCCGAGGCGGGCTTCTACTCCTTCGTCAACTTCATCAACCCGGTACGGCACGAGGGGATGAAGACGTACGCCTACGAGATCTGCGAGGCACTCGGCTGGCGTGCCCCCGACGTGATGGTGCACCCGGTCGGCACCGGCGGCGGCCTGTGGGGCGCGTGGAAGGGCTTTCGCGAGCTGCGGCGCATGGGCGTGATCGACCGGCTGCCGCGCATGATCGGCGTTCAGCCCTCCGCCTCCGCGCCCATCGTGCGGGCCTTCGCCGACGGCCGGCCCACCGCGGGTGCGCACGGCGACGCGACGCGGACCGTCGCGCAGAGCATCGCCGGCGACGCGCCGATCCAGGGCGGGGC
>NZ_JBHLZP010000245.1:0-12027 GCF_042429965.1 Actinoallomurus acaciae | reverse complement strand
GGTGTGCGGGTCGCGATGGCCAGGGCCGGGGCGCCCGCCAGCTCCAGACGCGCCTCGTCCGGTGGCATGCGAAGGCCGCGGAACGGGCCGTGCTCGGGCGTGCGCAGCGGCGTGACCGGTCCGGCCATCCGCCATCCCGAGGAGGCCGGGTCGGCGTCGGTGAGGTCGTCCGGCGCGGACGCCGGCTCCTTCCACGCCTCGGCCACGGTCAGCACCGCGAGCGGCGCGCCCTCGGGATCGGTCAGGATCAGGCGGTCTTCCTTCACCAGGTCCTCGGGGACGGTCAGCGTCACCGGCACCGGCCAGGGCGTGCCGTCGGACAGCCGCCCGGCCGCCGCGACGGTCGCGGCGTCGACCGCGCCCAGGAATCCGGTGAGCGGCCGGAACGCGCCGTTCAGCAGGAGCTCGAGGTCGGCCAGCTCGGCCGGACCCGGCGTGAGAGTCGGCAGATCGCGCAGCTCGCCGGTTTCGGTGGTCAACGCGGACTCCGATCGTGTCTAGACCCCTGACCATTGCACTGTACGCGCTGCACAGGACACCTCAGATGATGCGGGCGAAGCGGTTTTCCGGTTTGCGGATCACGATGGTGACCTCGCTGTGGGCCGCGGTCAGGCGGCCGCGGCCGAGCAGCGCCACGACGCGCAACGCGATGCCCGTCAGGCGCCCGAAGCCGGTCACGGTGTCGCGCGAGGTCAGCTCCTCGGCGATGACCAGCCCGCGCATCATGCAGTACCAGCGCATGCCCTCCAGCGAGGCGACCCGGTCGTACACGGCCGGCGGCGGCTGGTCGTGGTGCCACAGCAGGTGCCGCAGCCAGTGCGGCAGCCGCCGGTCGAGGTAGCCGAAGGCGCCGTTGCGGTCGCGGAACCGCACGACCATCAGCCCGCCCGGCTTCAGCGCGGCGACGAAGCGGTCGAGCACCAGCTCCGCGTGCGAGATCCGCTCGATCAGGTGTGACGCGCGGACCACGTCGTACACGCGTGGCGGCATCGGGACGGTGCGCAGGTCGCCCAGCTGGAAGCTGTCGAGGTCGCGCCGCGACTCCGTGTGCGCCCGCAGCGGTGGAAGATCGTCGTCCACGCCGGTGATGACGCACTCGTGGGCGGCGAGCTCGATCTCGCGCGCCCATCCGCAGCCGGCGTCGAGGATCGCGAGCCGCTGCATGGGCCTCTCAAGGGCATACTCCCGGACTCGTGCTGGGAACAGGCCACCGTCGTGAATCGGCGGTGTTCGCAGGTCGGTCACAACTCCGGAGAGTAGTCGCCCGCCTGCACCTCGTGCTCGCAATCGGCTTTGTCCGTGTGGTGCGTTTCGTCTTACCGCTCCTCCCAGGGGAGGCGCCACTGTGGTAACCGGGGGCGCGTAGGCTGGGAACCCCGGGGGTGCCACCGCCTTCGGGTGTTTCCCGCTGCGCGCCTTTTGTGAGCTCATGACCCTTTCCGGACTGCTCGACGTCACCTCGGCCGACCCCGCCCTCGCGGCGGCGGTCTCCGGCAGCGATCCGCGGCTCGACCTCGTCGCGCCGCCCGCGCTGCGGCCACTCCTCGGTGCCGCGTTCGCCCGCGAACCCGGCCGTACCGTCCTGATGGTCACCGCCACCGAGCGGGAGGCCGAGGACCTCACCGCCGCCCTGACGAGCCTGCTCGCCCCCGCGGACGTCGCGGCGTTCCCGGCGTGGGAGACGCTGCCGCACGAGCGGCTGTCACCGCGCTCGGACACGGTCGGCCAGCGTCTCGCCGTGCTGCGGCGGCTGGCGCACGGCGACCCGGACGACCCCGCGGCGGGTCCGCTGCGCGTCGTCGTCGCCCCGGTCCGCGCCGTGCTGCAACCGATCGTGTCCGGCCTGGGCGACCTGGAGCCCGTACGCCTGCGCGCCCAGGACGAGGTGGACCTCGACGACGTCGTGCGCCGCCTGGTCCAGGCCGGCTACGACCGGGTCGACCTGGTGGAGAAGCGCGGTGAGATCGCGGTGCGCGGCGGCATCCTCGACGTCTTCCCGCCCACCGAAGAACACCCGCTGCGGGTGGAGTTCTGGGGCGACCAGGTCGAGGAGATCCGTTATTTCAAGGCGGCCGACCAGCGCTCACTGGAGGTGGCGCAGGACGGCCTGTGGGCGCCGCCGTGCCGTGAGCTGCCGCTGACCGAGCCCGTGCGCGATCGCGCCAAGGACCTGGCCCGCGAGCACCCGGCGCTGGCCGACGTCCTCGACCAGATCGCCGACGGCGCGGCGGTCGAGGGCATGGAGGCGTTCGCGCCCGTGCTCGCCGACCACATGGAGCTGCTGCTCGACGTACTGCCGGACGGCTCCTGGGTGGTCGTCTGCGACCCCGAGCGCATCCGGACGCGGGCGGCGGAGCTGGTCAGCACCGGGCAGGAGTTCCTCGAGGCGTCCTGGGTCAACGCCGCCGCGGGCGGCGAGGCGCCGATCGACCTCGGCGAGGCGGCCTACCGCACGCTGGAGGAGGTGCGCGACCACGCCGCCGGGCTCGGCCTGCCGTGGCGGACCATCACCCCGTTCGTGAGCGGGGCGGGGATGGGCGGCGGAGCCGGGGACGACACGAGGACGACCCGGCGGGAGTACTCCGACGCCACCGGGGAGCTGACCGAGGTCACCGACGTGAGCGGCGAGCCCGACGCCGACGCACTGCGCGTCGGCGCACGCGCCGCCGACGCCTACCGCGGCGACACCCAGCGCGTGATCGCCGACGTGAAGGGCTGGATCCACGACGGCTGGCGCGTCGTGCTCGTCACCGAGGGCCATGGCCCGGCCGAGCGCCTCGCCGAGGTCGTGCGCGAGGAGGGCCTCGGCGCCAGGGTCGCCGACCTGGACGGCCCGCCGGAGCCCGCGCTCGTGAACGTCGCGTGCGGCCGCCTCGACCACGGCTTCGTCTGGGACGCGGTGCGCCTCGCGGTCCTCACCGAGACCGACCTGTCCGGGCAGAGGTCCTCCACCAAGGACATGCGGCGCATGCCGTCGCGCCGTCGCGGCGGCATCGACCCGCTGCGGCTCACCCCCGGCGACTACATCGTGCACGAGCAGCACGGCGTCGGCCGCTACGTCGAGATGGCGAGCCGTACGGTCCAGGGCGCCACCCGCGAGTACCTCATCATCGAGTACGCCAAGGGCGACCGGCTGTTCGTGCCGACCGACCAGCTCGAAGAGGTCACGCGGTACGTCGGCGGCGAGGCGCCCAGCCTGCACCGGCTCGGCGGCGCCGACTGGCAGAAGCAGAAGGGCCGCGCCCGCAAGGCGGTGCGCCAGATCGCGGGCGAGCTGATCCGGCTCTACTCCGCCCGGCAGGCCTCGCCGGGGCACGCGTTCGCGGCCGACACGCCGTGGCAGCGCGAGCTGGAGGACGCCTTCCCGTACGTCGAGACGCCCGACCAGCTCGGCGCCATCGACGAGGTCAAGTCCGACATGGAGAAGCCGGTGCCGATGGACCGGCTGATCTGCGGCGACGTCGGCTACGGCAAGACCGAGATCGCGGTGCGCGCGGCCTTCAAGGCGATCCAGGACGGCCGGCAGGTCGCGGTCCTGGTGCCGACGACGCTGCTGGTGCAACAGCACCTGTCGACGTTCGCCGAGCGGTTCGCGGCGTTCCCGGTGAACATCAAGCCGATCAGCCGGTTCCAGACCGCCGGGGAGGTCGCCGAGACGCTGCGCGGTCTCGTCGACGGCACCGTCGACCTGGTCATCGGCACGCACCGGCTGCTGTCGCCCGAGACCCGGTTCAAGGAGCTGGGCCTGGTCATCATCGACGAGGAGCAGCGGTTCGGCGTCGAGCACAAAGAACGCCTCAAGGAGATGCGCACCCAGGTCGACGTCCTGGCCATGTCGGCCACGCCGATCCCGCGCAGCCTGGAGATGGGGCTGTCCGGCATCCGGGAGATGTCGACGATCCTCACCCCGCCCGAGGAACGGCACCCGGTCCTGACGTTCGTCGGCCCCTACGACGACAAGCAGATCGCCGCCGCGATCCGCCGTGAGCTGCTCCGCGAGGGCCAGGTCTTCTTCGTCCACAACCGCGTGCGCTCGATCGACAAGGTGGCCGCGAACCTGTCCGCGCTCGTGCCCGAGGCCCGGGTCGGCGTCGCGCACGGCCAGATGAACGAGCACCAGCTCGAGAAGATCATGGTCGACTTCTGGGAGAAGGAGTACGACGTCCTGGTCGCCACGACGATCGTGGAGAGCGGGCTGGACATCCCGAACGCCAACACGCTGATCGTCGACCGGGCCGACATGTACGGCCTGTCGCAGCTCCACCAGCTGCGCGGCCGGGTCGGGCGCGGGCGCGAACGCGCGTACGCCTACTTCCTCTACCCGACCGAGGCGCCGCTCACCGAGACCGCGCACGAGCGGCTGGCCACGATCGCCCAGCACACCGAGATGGGCGCGGGCATGTTCGTGGCCATGAAGGACCTGGAGATCCGGGGTTCGGGCAACGTGCTCGGCGCCGAGCAGTCCGGCCACATCGCCGGCGTGGGCTTCGACCTGTACGTCCGGATGGTCGGCGAGGCCGTGCGCGAGCTGCGCGAGGACGGTCCGGCCGAGACGCCCGAGGTCAAGGTCGAGCTGCCGGTCGACGCGCACATCCCGCACGAGTACGTCCCGGGGGAGCGGCTGCGGCTGGAGGCGTACCGGCGCATCGCGGGCATTCAGGACGGTTCGGAGATCGAACCGGTCCGCGAGGAGCTCGTCGACCGCTTCGGCCCGCTGCCGGTGCCGGTGCTGAACCTCCTGGAGGTCGCGCGGTTCCGCGCCCTCGCGCGCAAGGCCGAGCTGACGGACGTCACCCTGCAGGGCAACCACATCCGGTTCTCGCCCGTGCGGCTGCCCGACTCGCGCCGGGTGCGGCTGCAACGCCTGTACCCCAAGAGCATCCTCAAGGCCGCGACCAATACGCTGCTGGTGCCGGCGCCCAAGACGGCTCCGCTGGGCGGCCGTCCGCTGCGCGATCAGGAGCTGCTGAAATGGGCCACCGATCTCGTCGAGGCGCTGTTGCTCCCCGAGCCGGTGGCGCGGTGAGATCGGTTCTCGAAGAGCCACGAACGAGAAGGACACTCGTGTTCCGTAAGTCGCTGAAGGCCGCCGTCTGCGCACTGGCCGCCGGTACCGCTCTGGCCGCGTGCGGCCCCGTACAGCCGGGTGCCGCCGCAATCATCGGCCACGACCGCATCACGGTCTCCAAGCTCGACTCCACCGTCGACCGGTGGAACAAGGAGCTGCCGAAGTACCCGCAGGCGCAGCAGGTGGTCCAGAACGCCCAGGCGCAGCCGGGAGGGAACCCCGGCAGCATCCAGCCGTTCGACCCGTCCTCGCCGCAGCGCAGCGCGCTCTTCCTGCTGATCGAGATGCGGGCGTGGAACGAGCTGGCACGCCAGCAGAAGATCTCCGTGAGCCAGGGCCAGGTGGACGCCTTCGTCGCCCAGGCCGGCGGCCGGGAGACCATCGAGACCGTGATCGTGGCGCAGGGCCTGCCGACGAGTTATGCCGATGACTTCGCCCGCACGGTGGTGCTCCAGCAGGCGATCGACGGCCGGTTCGGCGTCAACCCGAAGGGTGCCACCACCCCGCAGGAGCAGGTGGCCGGCCAGCGGCTCATGATCGCGCTCCTGGCCGCCGCGCACCGGCTCGGGATCACGGTGGACCCGCGCTATGGCACATTCGACGACAAGTCCATGCAGCTCGGCCCGGTCTGCCCACAGCTGTCCACCCCGGACAGCGGCACGCCCGACGGCCCGACCGGTGAATCGAAGTGCCAACTCTGATCTTCCTCGCGTCCTCGCCGCGCGTCGCGCCGGGGCAGCTGACCTGGCCGGCCTGGCACACGCTGCGTACGGCCGACCGGGTCCTGACCGGCTCGGCCGAGCACCCGCAACTGCCGTACCTGCGCGCGGCCGGGATCGAGGTCGAGGTGACCGATCCGGACGCCGCGGCGCTCGTGCGCGCGGCGTCCGACGGCGCGCTCGTGTGGCTGGCCGCCGAAGACGGCGACGAGGATGTGATGCGTGCGGTCGGCACGGCCCTCATCGGCATGGCCGACCCGCCCGAGATCGAGGTCGTGCACGGCGCGTACGACCTGCCGGGCGCGCGCTTCCTCGACCTGGTCACGGTGATGGCGACGCTGCGCCGCGAGTGCCCGTGGGACCGAGGGCAGACGCACGCCTCGCTCGCACCGTACCTGCTCGAGGAGGCGTACGAGGTCGTCGACACGATCGAGAGCGGTGACCTCGAGGCCCTCCGCGAGGAGCTCGGCGACGTGCTGATGCAGGTCGCCTTCCACGCGGAGGTGGCCGGCGACTTCACCGTCGACGACGTGGCCGAGGGCATCGTGGACAAGCTGGTCCGCCGCCATCCGCACGTGTTCGGCGACGTCACGGTCGCCGACGCCGACGAGGTCAACGCCAACTGGGACAAGATCAAGGCGGCCGAGCGCGGAGAGGACGCGTCGATCTTCCATGGCGTGCCGATGGGCCAGCCCGCGCTGTCGCTCGCGGACAAGCTGCAGCGGCGCGCCGCCAAGGCGGGCGCCCCGCAGGAGCTGTTCTCCGACGAGGGAACCGGCGCCGAGCTGTTCGCCCTGGTCAACCGGTTGCGTGCGGAGGGCCGCGACCCGGAGACCGAGCTTCGCGCCGCCGCGAGGCGCTTCCACGACCGCGTCCGCGACTGGGAGGACTCCGGCGACGCGTAGGACCCGCGCCGCCGTCCGGATTCGGGCGGCTCAGCGCTCGGGCAGCGTGGGGTGCGGCTCGGCGGGGACGATGCCGGCCATCGCGTTCGTGATGGCCCAGCGTTCGTGGTCCCGCCAGGCGCCGTCGATGAACAGCAGGTCGGGTGAGCGGCCCTCGCTGCGGAAGCCGGCCCGGCGGACCAGCCGGATCGAGGCGTGGTTCTCGGGCTGGACCTGGGCCTCCAGTCGGTGCAGCCGCAGCCGTCCGAAGGCGTGGTGCAGCACCAGATCGAGCCCTTCGGACATGTAGCCGCGGCCGGCCGACGGGGCGAACGCCGCGTAGCCGAGGGATCCGGACTGGAAGCGCCCGCGGATGATGCTGTTGATGTTGATCAAGCCGGCGATGGCCCCGGTGTCACGCCGGCAGACGAGCAGCGACTCCTCGTCCGGCCCCTTGTAGCGCTCGACGTAGGCGCGGAACACCGGGGGAGTGCCGGGCAGCGACATCCACGGCCGGTGCAGGTCCGTGCTGGCGGCCACCAGGGCGAGGAACTCGGGCTCGTCGTCGGCGTTGAGCGGGCGCAGGGTCACCCGGTGGTCCTTGTGGGGCATCCAGGCAGCGTATCGGCGCGAAGCACCAGGAACCCCTCAGAGCGCCTGTAGCCGACGAAACGCCGTTCAAGGTTTCCGGTTACCGCGCGTGTGGGGATGACCGCGGATTGTGGGGGTGAAAACGGGAGATACGCTCGCCAGGCTCCGCGATCTGGCGACCGTCGGCTTCATCGCGGGCATGCTGACGGCGGCGTTGCTGCTCCCGTACGCGCTGATGGGCGGGCTGAGCGTACGCGCGGCCGACCACGGGTTCCAGTCGCTGCCCGCCGACCTGGTGACGCCGGCGCTCCCGCAGAGCTCGGTGATCCTCGCGGCCGACGGCAGCAAACTCGCCACGTTCTACTACGAGAACCGGGTCGAGGTGCCGTTCGCCCAGGTCGCCCCGGTCATGCGCAAGGCGATCGTGGCGATCGAGGACAGCCGCTTCTACGAGCACGGCGCGCTCGACGTCAAGGGCACCCTGCGCGCGGTGATCGCCAACCTGCGGGCCGGCGAGGTCGTCGAGGGCGGGTCGACACTCAGCCAGCAGTACATCAAGAACGCCCTCGCCGAGATGGCCGACAACGCGCAGGAACGCCGGAGCGCGCTGGAGCCGACCGCCGGCCGCAAGCTGCGCGAGCTTCGCTACGCGGTCGGGCTGGAGAAGAGGTTCACCAAGGACCAGATTCTGGAGAAGTACCTCAACATCGCCTACTTCGGCGACGGCGCGTACGGGGTCGAGGCGGCGGCCCGGCACTACTTCGGCGTGCACGCGGCGGACCTCACGCTCGACCGGGCCGCGATGCTCGCCGGGATCGTGCGCTCGCCGACGACCTACAACCCCCACCTGCATCCCAAGCGCGGCCGGAAACGGCGCGATCTCGTGCTGAACCGCATGCTCCAGCTCAAGGTGATCACGCCGGCGGAGGCGGCGGCCGCCCGTGCCCAGCCGGTCCGGCTCAAGATCACCAAGACGCCGAACGGCTGCGTGACCAGTTCGGCGCCGTTCTTCTGCGACTACGTGCAGCGGGAGATCCTCGGCAACCCGGTCTTCGGCAAGAACCTGCGACAGCGCCGGGCGCTGCTGCAACGCGGCGGCCTGGAGATCCACACCACGCTCGAACCCAAGATGCAGAAGGCCGCCCAGCACGCCGTGGACCGGCACGTGCCGCCGAAGAACTCCTCGGGCAAGGCCGCCGCCGAGGTTCTCGTCCGGCCGGGCACGGGGGAGATCACCGCGATGGCGATCGACCGCAAACTCGGCGACAGCAGCAAGCGCGGCATGATGTGGGTGAACCTCGCGGCCGACGCCGACCACGGCTCCAGCCTCGGCATGCAGGCGGGCTCGACGTTCAAGGTGTTCACGCTGGCCGAGGCGCTCCGGCAGGACATGGCGTTCGGCGACAAGCTGTTCGCGCCCAAGGAGTTCGTGCCGACCGGCTTCCGCGACTGCGCCGGTCACCGGGTCGGCGACTCGACCGCGCTCGGCAACGCCGGTGACGGCGAGGGCGGCCACGACTTCACCCTCGTGACGGGCACCTGGCACTCGGTGAACACGTTCTTCCTCGAACTCGAACGCAAGGTCGGCCTGTGCGAGACGTACAAGATGGCCACCCGGCTCGGCATGCGCAAGGCCACCGGCGGCAAGCTCCAGCAGTACCCGTCCTTCACGCTCGGCTTCAACACCGTCTCGCCGGTGCGGCTGGCGGCGGCGTACGCGGCGTTCGGCGCGCGCGGCCGCTACTGCTCGCCGATCGCCATCACCGGCATCACCTCGCCGAAGGGGCCGGTGAAGGTCCCGAGCGCCGGGTGCCACCAGGCGATCGACAGTGACGTCGCGGACGCGGTCAACCACGTGCTCGGCGGAGTGCTGACCAAGGGCACCGCCAAGGGCAACGAGATCGGCCGCCCGGCGGCGGGCAAGACCGGCACGGTGGACAACTTCTCCTCGGCCTGGTTCGCCGGGTACACCCCCGACATGGCGAGCGCGGTGTGGGTCGGTGACCCACGTGGCGGCTACAAACACCCGCTGCGCGACGTATGCCTCGGCGAGGGCTGTTTCGCGCAGGTGTACGGCGCGGACGTCCCGGCGCCGATCTGGCGCGACACGATGACCGAGGCACTGCAGGGGGTGCCCGAGCACGGGTTCAGCGCACCCAGCGGCGGCTTCTTCCGCAAGGGGAGCGGCGAGGAGGAGGAAGACAAGGACAAAAAGGATAAAAAGGATAAGGATGACGCCAAGGGTGGCGACCAGCCGGGGCGCGATGACGAGTCGCCGTTCCTCAACTGGCTCCTCCAGGCCTTTCGACCGTAACCGGGTTTAGGGTCGGTTGCGGATCGCCCGACCAAAGTGCTGTTAAGCATGCTTTGAGGTGGCCTACTCCGGTTGATGGGAATTTTTGTTAGGCCAGCGAGATCTATGAAGACAACTTTCGACGTACTCTGTCCGGGTGTCGTCAGGGGTGGCCCCGCACCATCGAACCCTCCGCATCGTCTGCCGCCTCGCAGGCACGGGGGTGGTCGCCGGCGTGCTGGCGGCCCTAATCGCGTTTTCTACACTCGGCATGCTCGGTGTGAGCGCCCGTGACGGCGCGAACTGGTTTCAGTCCGTACCCGCCGACATCCGGACCCCACCGGTGCCGCAGCGATCGGTCATCCTCGCCGCGGACGGCTCGAAGATCGCCACCTTCTACTACGAGAACCGGGTCGACGTCCCGCTGAACAAGGTCGCGCCGGTCATGCGCAAGGCGATCCTGGCCATCGAGGACAACCGCTTCTACGAGCACGGCGGGCTCGACGTCAAGGGCACGCTCCGCGCCCTGGCCAGCAACGTCGTCGCCGGCCAGGTCACCCAGGGCGGCTCGGGCATCACCCAGCAGTACGTCAAGAACCTCCTGATCGAGACGGCGAGCAGCGCCGAGCAGCGTGACTCGGCCCGCGCCACCACCCCGGCGCGCAAGATGCGAGAGCTGCGCCTCGCGGTCGCGATGGAGAAGCGCTACACCAAGGACCAGATCCTGGAGCGGTACCTCAACATCGCCTACTTCGGCGACGGCGCGTACGGCGTCGAGGCCGCCTCCCGGCACTACTTCGGCCGGTCCGCCGCGTCGCTGACGCTGCCGCAGGCGGCTCTGCTCGCCGGCATCGTGCGCTACCCGTACGCCTACGACCCGACGGTGAACCCCAAGACGGCCGTCGAGCGCCGCGACACGGTGCTGGCGCGGATGGCGCAGCTCCACTGGGCGAGCAAGGCGGACGTGTCGGCCGCCGAGAGCGCGCCGCTGAACCTCGACGTCACGTCGACGCCGAACGGCTGCGTGGAGAGCTCGGCGCCCTTCTTCTGCGACTACGTCCAGCGGGAGATCCTCACCAATCCGATCTTCGGGTCCACCACCGACGCGCGGAAGCTGCTCCTGCAGCGCGGCGGCCTGACCATCCGCACCACCCTGGACCCGAAGATGCAGCGGGCCGCCCAGCGCGCGGTGGACCACTACGTGCCGCAGAAGAACTCCAGCCACAAGGCGTCCGCCGAGGTCCTGGTCCAGCCCGGCACCGGCGCGGTCAAGGCGATGGCCGTCGACCGCGCCCTCGGGCCGTCGGAGAAGGTCGGCAAGACCTGGGTCAACTTCGCCGCCGACGGCGACCACGGCACGAGCCTGGGCATGCAGGCGGGTTCGACGTTCAAGGTGTTCACGCTCGCCGCCGCCCTCGACCAGGGCATGGCGTTCGGCCACCGGCTGTACGCTCCCCAGCACTACGCGCCCACCGGCCTGCGCGACTGCGACGGCAAGTACGCCGGGTCGGACACGTCGCTGAGCAACGCCGCCGACGGCGAGGGCGGCCGCTCGTTCAGCCTGATCACGGGCACGTGGAACTCGGTCAACACCTTCTTCCTCAACCTGGAGAAGCAGGTCGGGCTCTGCGACACGGTGAAGATGGCCGAACGGCTCGGCATGCGCCGCGCCGACGGCAAGCCGCTCGAGCAGGTCGCCTCCTTCACCCTCGGCGCCAACACGGTCTCGCCGCTGCGGCTCGCGGCGGCGTACGCGGCGTTCGGCGCCCGCGGCCGCTACTGCGAGCCGATCGTGCTGTCCAAGATCACCGACTCGAACGGCCACGGGCTGAAGGTCCCGGACGCCAAGTGCCGCCAGGCCATCCGCAAGGGCGTCGCCGACGGCGTCAACCACGTACTGCGCGGCGTGCTCACGCAGGGCACCGCGGCCGGCATGGGCATCGGCCGCCCGGCGGCCGGCAAGACCGGCACGGTCGACGACTATTCCTCGGCCTGGTTCGCCGGCTACACGCCGGACCTGGCGAGCGCCGTCTGGGTCGGCGACCCGCGCGGAGGTTACGCTCACCCGCTGCGCAACGTGTGCCTGGCCGGACGCTGCTACGGCGAGGTGTTCGGCTCGGACATCCCGGCGCCGATCTGGCGGGAGACGATGCTGGGCGCGCTGAAGGGCGTGCCGGCGCACGACTTCCACAGCCCGCCGAGCGAGTACTACCGGGAGGGCTCGGGCGAGGACCTCGCCTCGGTGCCGAGCGTGGTCGGCCTGAGCGCCTCGGCGGCACGGGCGAGGCTGGCGGCGGCCGGCTTCGGCGTGGCGACGGGATCCAGCGTGTCGTCGGGGTACCCGCGGGGCACCGTGGCGAGCCAGAGCCCGGGCGGCGGCGCTCGCGTCGAACCGGGCACGACGGTCGTCATCCACGTCAGCCGGGGTGTGCCGAGCGTGCCGCATCCGCCGGGCAATCCGCCCGGCGGCCG
>NZ_JBHLZP010000244.1:0-12038 GCF_042429965.1 Actinoallomurus acaciae | reverse complement strand
CGTGCGCCGTCTTGTTCGGGCGCGTCGGCGGTCCGTGCAGGCCGGTCACGGTCGGCGGGGCTGTGCGCGAGCCCGCGTGGTCCGCCGCGGCGTCGAAGCGGGTGCGGGCGGAGTCGATCGTGCCCCAGGGGGTCGGGTGCGCCGCCTCGTTCCGGGGCACCGGTGGCCCGGGCAGGCCGGTCACGGTCGGCGGGACCGCGTCGGTGGGCGGCCCGGAGGTGACCGGGGCGCGCGACGGCAGTCTGTGCTTCATCTCGCGGGGATCCCGCCGGCCTCGTACCACTCCTCGGCGGCCGGGTCGCGTACGGAGAGTTCGTCGGCGGGCGGCGGTTGGTCGAGGTCAGGCGGGCCGGGGACCGCGATGAGCTGCTCGACATGTCTTCCCTTCGAGATCGGGCTCCGTTAGGGTCATGTATACATGATTCATGATACCTGCGGAGGTCGCGTGATCAGCAAGGGCGTCGGGCTCTTCCCCACCGAGCCCGTCGGGGTCATCCGGGACTACACACGGCTCGCCGAGACGCTCGGTTACGACAACGTCTGGTTCGGCGACTCGCAGAACATCTGGCGCGAATCCTCGATCACGATGGGCGCCTCGGCGGTCGGCACCGAGCGGGTCGTGCTCGGCACCGGCGTCACCAACGCCGTGACCCGGCACCGATCCCTGCTCGCCTCGACCTGGGCGACCCTGGCGGAGTACACGGGCGGACGTGTGGCGCTGGGCATCGGCACCGGCGACTCCTCACTGCGGACGATGGGCCTGTCGCCCCTCAAGCTGGCCCAGCTCGAAGAGGCCGTCGACGAACTGCGCCGGCTGTTTCGCGGCGAGTCCGTGCGCGAGCCCGACAGCGGCGCGGAGTTCCGCCTCGGCTACCTGCGCGAGCCGGTGCATGTGCCGATCTACATCGCGGCGTCGGCACCCAAGATCCTGGAGCTGGCCGGCCGGATCGCCGACGGTGTGATCGTCCTGGTCGGGACGGCCCGCGAGTTCGTCGAGGCCGCCCTGGCGACGATCGAGAAGGGCGCCCGCGCCTCCGGCCGCACCCTCGATGACCTGCACATCGTGCTCTGGACGCCGACGGCCATCGCCGATGACCCGGTGCGGGCCCGCGACCTCACCCGCGCGCACGTGGCGCGGGTCTGCATCCGCCCGCTGCCCGCACAGGTGGACCCGTCGTTGCGGGCGGCGATCGACCGCATCCGAGAGACCTACGACTACTACCACCACATGGACACCGAGGCCGGCCACGCCGACCTCGTGCCCGACGAGCTGGTGGATCTGTTCGCCATGGCCGGCACGCCCGACGAGTGCCGCGCCCGTGTCGCCGACGTCGCCGGGCTGGGGATCGACCAGATGTCGATCGTCCCGTTCGTGCGGCCGGGGGAGAGCAGGACGGCGACCATCCGGGCGTTCGCCGAGATCGTCGACGGCCTGGAACCACGGGGATAGTCCCCATGGCGGATCCGTATCCACCTCCAGGGGCGCCCGTACCGGGTGCCCCTCCGCCGTTGCGGCGCACTGCCACGCAGCCGCCGGCGCACCGCGAATCATCGGAGGCCCCGGCCCGTACCCGTCCTCGCGACTGGTCCTGGCCGGTGCTTCTCCTGGCGCTCCTCGGCCTGGTGGCCGCGGTGGCGGTCCGCCGTATCCCTGCACGAGCCATCCCCCGAAAGCTCACACCCTCCCGCCGCGGGCCGGCGGAGTTGAGGAGAGACGCATGAACAGAACGTCGCGCGGGCCAGGCCGCCTCGCCGCACTCGCGGTGGCCACCCTGGCCCTGGCCACCGCCACCGCCTGTGGAGGCGGCGGTGACGAGTCCAAATCCGGCAACGTCAAGGTCCGGGTGTCCGCCACGGACGTTGACAAGCTGCCCTTCATGGCGGTCCTCCAACTCGCGATCAACAAGGGCTGGTTCAAGCAGCAGGGTCTCGACGTGTCGATCTACTCCGGCGGCGGCGGTGGCAACACGCTCCGCGTCGTCACGAGCGGCGACGCCGACATCGCCATCGCGGGCGGAGCCTCGGTCGTGCAGGCGTCGAGCAAGCCGGCCGCCAACCTGAAGGTGATCGCGCCGTGGTTCCAGGTGAACGACTTCTCCTGGATCACCCCCAAGGAGGGCGCCACCGTCAACGGCGCCTCGCTCGGTTACTCGACCGCCGGCTCCGCCACCGAGCTCGTGCTCAAGGCCATGCAGGCCAAGGCCCCGCAGGACGGCATCAAGGGGGTCTCGGTCGGCGCGATGGGCGACAACTGGACGGCCGCCAAGTCCGGCAAGATCACCGCGGGCTGGGCGATGCACCCGTTCATCACCCAGAAGCAGCAGACCGACGGCGCCCGCGTTCTCGTTCAGGCCCGCGACCTCATCGGCGACTTCCCGGCGGACATGGTCGCGGTCAACAGCGGTTTCGCCAAGAAGCACTCGGCGGCCGTCAGTAAGTTCCTGCAGGTCGCCGACCAGGCGCTGCAGAGTGTCGCCCAGCAGCCCGACGTCGCGGGCAAGGAGCTCGGGCCACTCGTGGGCGTGGACGAGGCGACCATGACGGAGGCGCTGAAGCAGACGCCGGAGGTGGCGAAGGCGTACTCGCTGAAGGTCGACCCGGCCGCCCTGAAGAACCTCTCGGACATGATGCGGGGGGCCGGCCAGATCAAGGCGCCGGTCGACTGGTCGAAGGTCCTCGACCAGCGGTACCTGCCCGCGGCCGACCGCGCCGGAAATCTCTCCTAGGGAGGCCCCCGCATGGCTACCGCGGGACTGAGACTGGACGGCGTCACCGTACGGTTCGACGCGAACGGCGACGACGAGCCCGTCATCGCCGTCGACGGGATCACGCACGAGATCGGCGAGCACCGGTTCGTCTCGATCGTCGGCCCGAGCGGCTGCGGCAAGTCGACGCTGCTCAACGTGGTGGCCGGCCTGCAACGGCCCACCTCGGGCACGGTCGAGATCGACGGTGCGCGGGTCACCGGCCCGGACCGTCGCACCGGCATGGTGTTCCAGGAGGACTCGACGCTGCCGTGGAAGACGGTGACGGAGAACATCGTCTTCGGGATGCGCGTCCTCGGCGTCCCCAAGAAGGAGCGGGCCGCCCGTGCCCGCGCGATGGTGGAGCTCGTCGGGCTGCAGGGCTTCGAGTCCGCCTACCCGTCAATGCTGTCCGGCGGCATGCGCCAGCGCGTCGCGCTCGCCCGGACCCTCGCCCAGCGGCCCTCGGTGCTGCTGATGGACGAGCCGTTCGCGGCGCTGGACCAGCAGACACGGCTGCTGCTGGGCGCCGAGGTGCGCCGGATCTGGGGTCGGACGCAGCAGACGGTCCTGTTCGTCACGCACGACATGTCCGAGGCGCTGCTGATGTCGCAGCAGGTCTGGGTCATGTCGTACCGGCCGGGCCGGATCATCGACGTGATCGACGTGGACCTGCCCGACGACCGCGACGCGGGCGTCGTGTCCACGCCGCGGTTCAACGAGCTGCGCAACCGGATGTGGGAGTCGCTGCAGAAGGAAGCGATGCGCGGCTTCATCGCGGAGTCGGCGTGACCGCCCGCGTACGCGAGGCAGCGCGGCCGGCGGCGGACGAGACGGCGCCACCGGCCGCGCGAAGGCGCGCCGTACGTCTGCCGGGGCCCGCCGGCGCGTGGTCGACGGCCGGCCTCGTGGTGCTCGCCGTGGTCGTGTGGATCGCCGGCTCGGCGGCGTCCCTGTGGTCCGAGGCGACGCTGCCCGAACCGGGCTCGGTGTGGACCGCGTTCACCGCGGCCGTGCGCACCGGCCGGTTCTGGGCGGACTGCGGGAGCACCGTCCTGGAGGTCGGCGTGGCGTTCGCCGGCGGTGCCGTTCTGGGGCTGGTCGTCGGCGTCGTGTTCTGGAAGGCGCCCATCGCCGGGAAGATCTTCGAGCCGTACCTGGTGTCGTTCTACGCGGTCCCGATGGTGCTGTTCTACCCGGTCATGATCGTCATCGTCGGCATCAACCAGTGGCCGGTGGTGATCCTCTCGACGGCCATGGCGTTCATCCCGATGGCGCTCAACACGTGGGTGGGCCTGCGCGGCATCCGGCCCGTCCACCTCAAGCTGGCCCGTTCCCTCGGCTGCGGCCGGCGCCAGACGCTGCTGCACATCGCGCTGCCCGCCGCCGCGCCGTTCCTGCTCGCCGGGCTCCGCCTCGCCGGCGTGTACGCGCTGATCGGCGCGATCGCGATGGAGTTCACCACGGCGTCCTCGGGGCTCGGCCACCGCATCCGCTACCTGTACGAGTCGTTCGACAACGCGACGATGGTGGCCTACATCCTCGTCGTCTTCGTGATCTCACTGGCGCTGACGTCGTCGCTCGCGGTCCTCGAACGCGTCCTGCTCAAAGGGAGGTCCGGCTCATGACGACCCTGTCCCCGGCACGGCGGGCGTCCGCGCCGCCGGCCGTGGCGATCGGCTCGGTGCTCGTGCTCCTGGCCGCCGCCCTCCTCTGGTGGCTGCTGTCGGGGCTGATCTTCGCGATCCCCACACCGGCGGCCAGCGTACGGGCGCTCGTGCACTCCTTCGGCGACCCCGACTACCTGGACGACCTGCGGGTCACCGGCATCGCGGCGCTGTCGGCCTTCGCCATCGGCACGGTCGTCGGCGGCCTCGCCGGGATCGGCCTGGGGCTGTCGCGCCGCGCCCGCACGCTCTTCGAGCCGATGGTCATCGGCCTCAACGGCCTGCCGAAGATCGTGCTGTACCCGCTGCTGCTGCCGGTCTTCCACCTCGGCTACGGCTCCAAGGTGGTCATGGGCGTGCTGTTCGCGCTCTTCCCGGTGCTGATCAACGTGGAGGCCGGCGTACGGGAGATCCCGCCGATCTACCGCACGCTGGCCCGGTCGCTCCAGGCCTCCCGCCGGCAGTACGCGACCATGATCCTGCTGCCCGCCATCCGCCGGCCCCTGCTGACCGGCGTCCGCCTGGCGGTCTCGCTTGCGATGGTCGGCGTGGTGCTCTCGGAGTTCTTCGCCACCGACAAGGGACTGGGGCGCGTGGTGCTCAGCGCGTACAGCGCCGGGGAGTACGCCGACATGATGGGCACGATCCTCCTGCTCCTCATCGTCTCCTTCGCGGTGTCGTTCGCCCTGTGGGAGCTCGAACGGCGGGTCAGGTGAGCGGCTATGTCGGCACCGCCGTTCCGCGCCGGGAGGACCGGCGCTTCCTGACCGGGCGCGGGCGGTACGTCGCGGACCTGGTCGACGCCGCGACGTTGCACGCGGCGCTCGTGCGCTCCACCCAGGCGAGCGCGTCGATCCGGGTCGACGCGACGGCGGCGCGCGGGCTGCCCGGCGTGCACCTGGTGCTCACCGGCGCCGACCTGGACGGGGTGCTCGGCCCGATCGAGCCGCTGCACCGGCCGCACCCGGTCTTCGCCGAGGCGTTCGGGTTCCGCTGGACGCCGCGGCCGATCGACACCCTCGCGGTGGACCGGGTCCGCTACGTCGGCCAGCCGGTCGAGGTCGTCGTCGCCGAGAGCCGCGCGCTCGTCGAGGACGCGCTCGAGCTCGTGACCGTGGAGTACGCGCCGGGCAGCCCGGTCATGGGCATCGAGCAGGCGCTCGCCGCGGACGCCCCGCGGGTCCACCCGGACGTACCGGGGAACGTCGCCGCGACGCTCGCCACCTCGTTCGGCGACGTGGAGGCGGCGCGTGAGCGGGCCGCGGTCGTGGTCCGCGAGACCTACCGGATGGGCCGGCACGGCGGCGTGCCGATCGAGTGCCGCGGCGTCCTGGCCCAGTGGGACCCGCTCGAAGGCCGCGTGCATGTGCGGACCTCCACCCAGGTCCCGCACGTCGTACGCGACGCGATCTGCGCCGCGACGGGCTGGCCGCGCTGGTCGGTACGGGTGACCGTGCCGGACGTCGGCGGCGGGTTCGGCCCGAAGGCGAACGTCTACCCGGAGGAGATCCTCGTCCCGTACCTGGCGCGGCGGCTCGGCCGCTCGGTCGCCTGGATCGAGGACCGCTCGGAGCACTTCGTCGCCACCGCGCAGGCACGCGACCAGGTGCTCACCGCCGAGCTCGCGGTGGACGCCGACGGCTCGCTGCTGGCGCTGAGCGTCGACTTCGCCGCCGACCTCGGCGCGGGCAGCCTCTGGGTGGCCGGCATCGTCGCCAACACCGCGATCCATCTGCTGGGGCCCTACCGGCTGCCCGCCTACCGGGTCACCGGAAAGGCCGTCTACACCAACAAGACGACCGTCGCGCAGTACCGGGGCGCGGGGCGGCCGGAGGCGTGCTTCGCGCTCGAACGCAGCCTGGACGCCGCCGCCGACCGGCTCGGCATCGGCCGCGAGGAGATCCGGCGGCGGAACCTCCTCGGCGCCGCCGACCTGCCGTACGACCGGCCGCTGCCGTACCGCGACGGCGTGCCGATCACCTATGACGGCGGCGACTACCGCGAGTGCCTGGACGCGTGCCTCGAACTGCTGCCGCGCGAGGCGGTCGCCCAGGCCGCCGCGCGGCACCCGGAGCTCGCGGTCGGCCACGGCGTCGGCTGTTACATGGAGGCGACGGGCCGCGGTCCGCGCGAGTCGGCGCGGGTACGGCTGCTCAGCGACGGCCGGGTGGAACTGTCCACCGGCGCCGCCTCCGCCGGGCAGTCGCACGAGACGACGCTCCCGCAGGCGGCGGCCGACGCGCTCGGGGTGAGCCTGGACCGCATCGTGTGGCATCCGTCGGACACGGACCGGCTGGCCGTCGGCGTCGGCACGTTCGCGAGCCGCACCGCCGTCGTCGCGGGCAACGCCGTGCGCGAGGTCTGCCTGCGGATGCGCGAACGCGCGGTGGTGCTCGCGGCCAAGCTGCTCGGCCACGACACCGCCGACCTGGAGGCCGGCCCGGAGGGGTTCACGGCCGTCTCGGGGGAGACGCTCACCTGGGAGCGACTCGCGGGCGCGCTCGCCCTGGACGGGCGGCTGGCCGATGAGGGCGATCTGGACATCAGCGGCGTCTACGAGCCCTCGACCGTGACCTGGACGATGGGGGCCCATGCCGCCATCGTCGGCGTCGAGCCCGCCACCGGACTGGTCCGGGTACTGCGCTACGCCGTCGCGCACGAGGGCGGCGTGGAGATCAATCCCGCCGTCGTGGAGGGCCAGATCCGGGGCGGGGTCGCCCAGGGCATCGGCGGCGCCCTGCTGGAGTCCTTCCCGTACGGGCCGGACGGCCAGCCGCTGACCGCGACCTTCGCCGAGTACCTGCTGCCGGGCACCCTCGACGTCCCGCCGGTCGACATCGCCGCCCTGCACACCGACGCGACACTCAACCCGCTGGGCGTCAAGGGCGTCGGGGAGAGCGGCACGATCGCGGTGTACGCGACGCTGGCGAGCGCGGTCGAGGACGCCGTACCGTCCCGGCGGACCGACCTGACCGCGACGCCGCTGCGGCCGGCCGACGTCCACGCGATGTGCGGGGAGGACGCGCGGTGAAGCCGGCGCCGTTCCACTACCGGCGTCCGCTGGACGTCGCCGAGGCCCTCGCCGAGTTGCGGGCCGCCCCCGACGGCAAGCTGCTCGCGGGCGGCCAGAGCCTCCTCGCCGTGATGAACCTGCGGCTGTCGCGTCCGTCGCACCTGATCGACATCGGCCGGCTCGGCGAGCTGGACCGGATCTTCGACGACGAGGACTCGCTGATCGTCGGCGCGTTGTGCACCCACCGCCGGCTGGAGACCGACCCTCTCGTACGGCGCCGCGTGCCGCTGCTGGCCGAGGCGGTCGGCCACGTCGGGCACATCTCAATACGTAACCAGGGCACGCTCGGCGGGAGCGTCGCCCACGCGGACCCGGCCGCCGAACTCCCGGCGGCGCTCGTCGCGCTGGACGCCACGCTCTACGTCGACCGCCACGACCGCCCGCGCCGTGAGGTCCCGGCGGAGGCGTTCTTCCTCTCCTTCTACACCACGGTTCTGGAGCCCGCCGAGATGCTGACCTGGATCCGCGTCCCGGCGCCGGGGCGCGACACCACGTGGGGATTCGCGGAGATCGCGCGGCGGCGGGGCGACTTCGCGTCCGCCGGCGCGGCCGTCGTGCTGAGCCGGGAGGCCGGCGTCGTACGACGCGCGCGGTGCGTGCTGTTCGGCGTGGCGGACCGTCCGATCCTTCTCGACACGGCCGGGCTGACGGGACGTCCGGTGACCGGCGAGACCGCCGAGGCGTACGCGGCGGACGCGACCCGCGACCTGGAGCCGCCCGACGAGCCGGAACTGCGGCGGGCGCACGCTCGGGTGTGCGTCACCCGCGCCCTGCGCGACGCCGCCCGGAGGGGGACGTGAGCGCATCGGCGAGTCGCGCGTCCGGTCCGCTCCGCCGACGAAAGGAGGGCTCATGAGCGATGACCCGGACGGCGGTGTGCCGATCGACCTGGTGGTCAACGGCGCGACCCGCCGGGGCACCGTGCCACCCCGCACGTCCCTCGCGGACTTCCTGCGCGACCATCTGGGCCTGACCGGCACGCATCTCGGCTGCGAGCACGGCGTGTGCGGCGCCTGCACCGTCGTGCTGGACGGCCGGAGCGTACGGTCGTGCCTGGTCCTGGCGGCCCAGGCGTCCGGCCGGTCGGTGCGGACCGTCGAGGGCCTGTCCGACGGCGACCCGCTGAGCCCGCTCCAGGCCGCCCTGGCCGACCACCACGGCCTGCAGTGCGGCTTCTGCACCCCGGGGTTCCTCATGGTCGCGACGGAACTGCTCGCCGAGGGCCGCCGCGACCTCGACGAGGACGAGGTGCGCGAGCGGCTGTCGGGCAACGTGTGCCGGTGCACGGGTTACCAGGGCATCGTCGAGGCCGTACTCGAGGTCGCCCGGCGCGGCACGTCCCCGGCGTGACGGCTCGGGCGTCCCCGGCCTCCTGCGGCCACGCCGAGGGCGCCGTTCCCGCGGGCTCGGCCGGGCCGGTCAGAACGCCGCGGCGGCCTCGGCCTCCAGCGGGTTCTCGTGGCGGACGACGACGTGGCCCTTCTCCAGGTCCACGCGGACGATGGCGCCGTCCCGGATGTCGCCGGTGAGCAGGGCACGGCCGATGGGCGTCTCGACCTCGCGGGCGATGAAGCGGCGCAGCGGACGGGCGCCGTAGACGGGGTCGAACCCCTCGCGGGCGATGAAGGCGCGCGCCTCCTCGCTCACCTCCAGCGTCATGCGGCGTTCGGCGAGGCGTTCGCGCAGGTCGCCCAGCATCAGGTCCACGATCTGTTCGATCTCGGCCTGCGTCAGCGGCTTGAACAGCACGATGTCGTCGACCCGGTTGAGGAACTCCGGGCGGAAGTGGTTCCGCATCGCCCCCAGCACCGCCTCGCGGATGTCCGGCTTGATCTCGCCTTGGTCGGTGACGCCCTCCAGCAGCAGCTCCGAGCCGATGTTGGACGTCATGATCAGGATCGTGTTGCGGAAGTCGACCGTGTGGCCCTGCGCGTCCGTCAGGCGGCCGTCGTCGAGGACCTGGAGCAGCGTGTTGAAGACGTCGGGGTGCGCCTTCTCGATCTCGTCGAGCAGCACGACCGAGTACGGCTTGCGGCGGACCGCCTCCGTCAGCTGGCCGCCCTCCTCGTACCCGATGTATCCGGGCGGCGCGCCGACCAGGCGGCTGACGGTGTGCCGCTCCTGGTACTCGCTCATGTCGAGACGCACCATGTTGTCCTCGGTGTCGAACAGCGCCTCGGCGAGCGCCTTGGCCAGCTCCGTCTTGCCGACGCCGGTCGGGCCGAGGAACACGAACGACCCGATCGGGCGCCGCGGGTCCTTGATGCCGGACCGGGCGCGGATGATGGCGTCGGAGACGACCTGTACGGCCTCGTCCTGGCCGATGACGCGCTCGTGGAGGATGTCCTCGAGCCGGAGGAGCTTCTCGCGCTCGCCCTCCTTGAGGCGGCTGACCGGGATACCGGTCCAGCGGGCGACGATCGCGGCGATCTCGTCCTCGGTCACGACCTCGAGCAGCAGCCGGTGCTCGCCCTGCTTGGCCAGCAGCCGCTCCTCTTCGGCCCGCAGGCGGCGTTCGAGGTCCGGCAGCACGCCATGGCGCAGTTCCGCGGCCCGGTTCAGGTCGTACTCGCGTTCGGCCTGGTCGGCGTCGCGGCGCACCTGCTCGATCTCCTGCCGCAGGTCCTGCAGCCGCCGCAGGGTGTGGCGCTCGGCCTCCCACTGCGCCCGCATCGCCTCCGCCTCCGACCGCAGTCCCTCCAGATCACCGCGCAGCTCCTCCAGCCGGGCCAGGCTCGCCGGATCCTCCTCCTTCTCCAGCGCCGCCGCCTCGATCTCCATCCGGGTGACGCGCCGGGTCAGCTCGTCCAGCTCGGCGGGCATGGAGTCGATCTCGGTACGCAGCTTGGCGCACGCCTCGTCGACGAGGTCGATGGCCTTGTCGGGCAGGAAGCGGTCGGAGATGTAGCGGTGACTGAGCACGACCGCGGCGACCAGGGCGGCGTCCTGGATCTTCACACCGTGGAAGACCTCCAGCCGCTCGCGCAGCCCGCGCAGGATGGAGATGGCGTCCTCCACGGAGGGCTCGTCCACCATGACCGGCTGGAACCGGCGCTCCAGCGCGGCGTCCTTCTCGATGTAGCGGCGGTACTCCTGCAACGTCGTGGCGCCGATCATGTGCAGCTCACCGCGGGCGAGCATGGGCTTGAGCATGTTGCCCGCGTCCATGGACCCCTCGGTGGCGCCCGCACCGACCACGTTGTGCAGCTCGTCCACGAACAGCAGGATCTGCCCCGCGGCGGCCTTCACCTCGTTCAGCACGGCCTGCATGCGCTCTTCGAACTCGCCCCGGTACTTCGCGCCGGCGACCAGGGCGCCCAGGTCCAGGTTGAACACGGTCTTGCCGCGCAACCCCTCCGGCACGTCGCCGCGTTCGATGCGCTGCGCCAGGCCCTCGACGATCGCGGTCTTGCCGACGCCGGGGTCGCCGACCAGGACGGGGTTGTTCTTGGTCTTGCGGGACAGGATCTGGATGACGCGGCGGATCTCGGTGTCACGCCCGATGACCGGGTCCAGCCTGCCCTCCCGCGCCTCGGCGACCAGGTCCCGCCCGTACTTCTGCAGTGCCTCGTACGCCGCCTCGGGGGTGGCGGAGGTGACCCGCTGGTTCCCCCGCACCGCGTTCACCGCCTCGGCGAACTTCTCCCGCGGCACCCCCGCGATCACGGCCTCGTCGATCAACGCCATCAGCAGGTGCTCGACCGACACGTAGTCGTCGCTCAGCCCCCGCGCCTCCTCGAACGCCTTCTCCAGCACCCGCCCGAGCCGGCGCGTGACGTGCACCTGGTCGGGAGTCGCGCCGGGACCGGCGACCCGGGGGCGCCGGCCGAGCTGGGTCTCCATCTCGCTCCGCAGCAGGGCGGGGTCGACGTTGGCGTGTTCCAGCAGGCGCGACGCGAGGCCGTCGGCCTGGTCGATCAGCGCCACGGCCAGGTGCTCGGCGTCGACGTCGCCGTGTCCCTTCTCGACCGCGTGGGACTGGGCCGCCTTCAGGGCCTGCTGCGACTTCTCGGTCAGCTTGTTGATGTCCATGTTCGGTCTCCCACACGTCTCGGACGATGCTGCATGGCCGACTCCAGCGCGGCGATGCGGTCGAGCAGTTCGCACACCAGGCCGAGGGAGGCGTAGTTGAGGGGGAACGTGGACCGCAGCCGGCGGATACGGCCGACCTCGGCGATCTGGGCGGGCATGAACCACAGGTCCCCGCAGACGTCCTGTTCGGCCTCGACCAGGTCCAGGGCGACGAGCCGCCGGATCAGGTCGGGATGGGTGCCGCACAGCCGGGCGAAGGAGTCCAGGTCCAGGCGTAGCGGTCGCATCAGCGCGTAGGTCATCGCCGCTCCCGGGGATCGAAGGTGGAGGCGGCGGCGAGCCGCTCGAACAGCTGCCGCTCCTCGTCGGTCGGCCGCGGGGGCACCACGACCTGGATCTCGGCGAACAGGTCGCCGGCCGCGCCGCGCGGGTTCGGCAGCCCGCGGCCGCGCAGCCGCAACCGCCGCCCCGACGAGCTTCCGGCCGGGACCTTCACCTTGGCCTCGCCGCCGGGGGTCTCCA
>NZ_JBHLZP010000243.1:0-12156 GCF_042429965.1 Actinoallomurus acaciae | reverse complement strand
GGTTCGTTCGTCGCGATCAGTACGCGGAGCGGGCGGGGCCGTGGCGAGGCCCACGCCGAGCCGGCCGGTTCGGCCACTCCCACGGCGCCGACGACGCCTCCGAGCACGGCCCGGCGCGACAGGGCGGCGGCCTGCGATCTTCTCTCCATTCGTCACAACGTAGGGATCCGGCCCGGCCGGGCGGTTAACGGCTTGGGAACCGGCAATGATCACACGGCTTCACCTGCCACGATGCGGCGCCGCCGACCGTCGTGGCCTTCGCGGTCGTGCGCCCGGCGGCGTCCTGTTCGCCCCGGTGAACCCGTCGCCGGATAGGCTCGATCGGTGTGAACGACCGGCAGCCGCCGCGGCGTGCCCCTGGGGTGACGGGCATGCTGCTGATGCTGTTCGTCGTCGTCGGCCTGTTGTTCATGCACGGTGTTCAGTCCTCGGTGGACCCGACGGACATCCGTGGCGTCCCGTTGATGTCGTCGGTGGCGATGTCAGCGCCGGACGGGCACTCGGACAGGCACTCGGCCGGGCACTCGTGTCAGTGCGACGGTCACCGGCATCCGGGCGGGCAGATGTGCCTGGCCCTGCTGGCCCTCGGGTCCCTTCTGCTGTTCGGCGCCCTGCTCGTTCGATCCGCGCCCGGCCGAACGACGCCAACGGGCCCGGTCGCGCCCGGACGCGGGCGCCCCGGCCGTCCTCCCCCGGCTCCGTCGATCTTCCAGCTTTCCGTGCTTCGGCTGTGACAGGCGTCCGGGCTCGTACGAGCCGCGACGCCAGCACGCCAGAACACGGAAAGAATGGAAGAAGACGCATGAAACACGCATGCTCCCTGCTCCTCGTCCCGGTCGCCGCGCTCACGCTCGCCGCCTGCGGCGGAGGCGACAAGGGACCCGGACACGACATGAGCGGCCACGACATGGCGGCGAGCTCGGCACCCGCCGGCGACCACGGCGCCCAGGACGTGATGTTCGCGCAGATGATGATCCCGCACCATCGGCAGGCGATCACCATGGCGAGGCAGGCCGCCACGAAGGCCTCCTCTCCGGAGGTCAGGCGGCTCGCCGGCCAGATCGAACGGGCCCAGGGCCCGGAGATCCGGCAGCTGACCGGCTGGCTCCGGACCTGGGGCGCGCCGACGTCGCCGGCCGGCGGCATGCACATGGGCGACGGGATGATGTCCGGCCAGGACATGAAGAAGCTCGACGGCCTGTCCGGCCGGTCCTTCGACAAGGCGTTCCTGCGCATGATGATCGAGCATCATCAGGGCGCCGTCACGATGGCCGAGGCCGAGCGGGCCCAGGGCTCCTTCGCCGCCGCGAAGGCCATGGCGAACAACATCGTGACCTCACAGTCCGCCGAGATCACGACGATGCGGAGGCTGCTGGCCCGGCCGGTGTGAGCCGCCCTGGGAGGCGCCCCTCGACGGGCGCCTCCCCCGGGGCCACCGAAGCGACCACTCTCCACAGACGTCCTGACCTCTGTGGGAGGCGATGGAGAATGGACCGCACCGAGGCGAGCCGATGACGGAGGTGGCAGATGCCGATCGCAGGGCCTCTCGAACGCGCGATCATGGAAGCGTTGTGGGATGCCGACCGGCCGCTCCTCATCCGCGAACTGCTGGTGCCCGTCAACGCGGGCTCGCCCAGGCCGTCGGCGTACACGACCGTGCAGACCGTCGCCGACCGGCTCGTGCAAAAGGACCTGCTGACCCGCACGCCGGACCGGAACGCCTGGCGGTACGCACCGACGCGCAGCCGCGAAGAACACGTCGCGGGCGTGATGGCCGAGGCACTGGCCGGCGCGCCGGACCGGGGGCCGGTCCTCGCGCGGTTCGCCGAGACGATCGACCCTCAGGACGCGCACCGGCTGCTGATCGAGCTGGCGCAGCGGTCGGGCCCGGCCGGCGAGGGCCGGCGCTCGTGATCCGGCTCGCGGGGCTCGGCCTGGTCCTCCTGGCGCTGGGCATCGGCGCTGGACCGCTGCTGAGCAGGAGCGCCTGGAGCCACCGGCTGCCCAAGGTCGCCGCCTTCGCCTGGGCCGGAGCGCTCGGCGGCGCCATCGCCGCGGCCGCAGGCGTGGTCGCGGTGGTCTCGACGGGACACCACGGCCTGGGGCACCGCGCCGCGGAGTGGGTGGTGAACTGCTGGCACCACCACGAAGGCGGCGACACCCGGTGGTACGCGGTCAACGCGGTGTTGCTCGGCGCGGCGCTCGTCGCGGTGTACGTGGCGGCGCGCCGCTACCGCCGTACGCTGCTGCGACGGCGCCGGCATCACGAGGCCCTCCAGTTCGTCGTCCGCGCCTCCAGCGAACTCGATGATGTCTGCGTCCTCGATCACCCGATACCGGTCGCCTACTGCGTCCCGGCGCGGACCCGGCCGATCGTGGTGAGCAGCGGCGCGCTCGACCGCCTGGATGACGGCGAACTCCAGGCGGTGCTCACACACGAACGAGCGCACCTGCGCCACCGCCATCACGTCCTTTTGACGGTGGTCGACGCACTGGCCGCCGCGCTCGCCTGGCTGCCCACCTTCCGTGCCGCGCGCCGCCACCTGCCGCTGCTGCTGGAGATGACCGCGGACGAGATCGCCGCCCACCGCTGCGGGCCTCGGAACGTCGCCATGGCCCTGCGCAAGCTCGCCGTCTCGCCGAGCCCGGCCGGCGGGCTGGCCGCGGGCGGCCGCGACCACTCACAGCTGGAGCAGCGACTCGCCAGGCTGGCCTCGCCCCCGGCCGATCACGCGCGGGTACGGCGGCTGACGTGGATCACCGCGACGGCTTCCGTCGCGGTGCCGCTCCTCATCTGCGCCGCCTGGATCTCCGCGACTCCCCTGTTGTGCTGAACGTCGCGACCCCAACGCCCTCCTACGATCCCTAGGAGGGCTTTTCCTTGTTCGTGCACCGTCGGCCGCCCGGCCTGTGAATATCTGGGTCATATGACGCGAGACGAGTGGCATGCGACATCATGATCTCCTACACTCCGTCAGAGCGTCGTAAGCCCCCATGCTTCACACGACGCACAACCGAAAGGAGAGGAGTCCCCCCTTGGCGACCTCGTTCTCGCGACGTCGGCGATCCGGCCACCGTGCGGGCCTGGCGGCCCTCGCGATCACCGCGACTCTGCTCGCGCCCGTCCCCCGCGCCGACGCCGCCCCCAAGCCGTCGGTCGCCGCGACCAAGAAGAAGCTGGCCAGGCTCAACAGTCAGGTCGACAAGCTCGTGGACAGTTACAACAAGGCCAAGTCCCGGCTCGACGCCGCCAAGAAGGAGCTCAAGGCGCTCAACGGCCAGGTCGCCGCCGAGGAACGCACCTACAAGGACATGCACACGCGGGTGGCGCGGATCGCCGCGGCGGCGTACAAGAACGGGACCCTGGACTACACCACGTCTCTGCTGGCCGCGCAGGACCCGAACGCCGCGCTGAGCCAGATGTCGGCCTTCACTCAGCTGTCCAGCAGCCGCAGCCGGGAACTCAAGGCGTTCGTGGACTCGGCCCAGCGCCTCCGCCGCGAGCAGGCCATGGCCCGGTACGCCCTTCAGGTGGTCCAGAAGCACGCCGCGAGCGTGGAGAAGCAGAAGACGACCGTCGAGAGGGCGATCGCCCGGCAGAAGGAGCTCCTACGCGACGCCGGGGTGCTCGGCGGCCCTGGCGGCCCGGTCGGCGGGACCTACGACGGCCCCGCCTCCGGCCCGCCGCGCAAAGCGCTCCAGTACGCGTACGCCCAGCTCGGCAAGCCCTACATCTACGGCGGCACCGGCCCGAAGGGCTATGACTGCTCCGGCCTGACCATGATGTCCTGGCGCGCCGCCGGTGTCAGTCTCCCCCGCGTCGTGCCGGACCAGTACGCCGCGACCCGCCACGTCGCCAGGTCGGACCTGCAGCCCGGCGATCTCGTCTACTTCGACGACCTCGGCCACGAGGGCATGTACGTCGGCGGCGGCAAGTTCATCCACGCCCCCCACACCGGCAGCGTCGTCAAGATCGACAGCATGTCCAACTCCTGGTACGTCTCGCACTACGTGGGCGCGAGCCGCCCCTGACCGAGGTCAGAACACCGGGTCGGCGGGCACGAAGTCCGACACGACGATCCCGCGCGGACCCGCTCTTCCCGACCCGTACGTCTCGCCGAGCGCGTCGAAGGCGAAGTGCTCCATCGACAGCAGGTGTGTTCCGCCGATGGTGACCGGCCTGCGGACCTCGTACACCGCCGGCCAGGGACACCGGTAGAGGCATCCGAGCCGTTCGCCGGTCCGGTCGGTGGCGAACACGATCGCGCCGCTCCGCAGGGCCGCGTCGATCTGCGCCTGGACGCGAACCGTCACCATCGGCTGCGGGTCCGTGGCCCACATCTTCTCGACCGCCGTGCGTGCCGCCGGAAGTGAGCGCCACATCCCTCGCCCGCCGGGATCGGTGAGCGACCAGATGTTGATCGTCGACGGACCGTGGGCGACGAGCGAGACGATGGTGGTGGGATCCCGGTCGTCGAGCAGGGCGGGCATCGCGGCGACCTGGCCGAAGAGGAAGAGCAGGCGGAGCGCGTACCGGAGATAGAAGGCGGTCAGCCTTGACCATATGGGTTCATCGAGGTCCGGCTGCTCCGTGTACTCGATCGCCGCGGCGGCGTTGTCGAGTAGCCATTGAAGCCAGAACAGGTCCTCCTCGTTCCTGACCGGTGCCCGGGCGTGGTCGGCCAGAACGGAGCCGCCCCGGGTGTGAATCGCCCGGAGCGCCGCCGCCATCGCGGTCGGCAGTGGATAAGGACCGTACGTCTGGTTCAGCCACGACGGGGGCTCGGCCGGGAGGTGCACCTGTTCTTCGACGCGGTACGAGGCGTCGGTCGCGACACGGCCGGCCTGGGACATCCAGCGACCGGCCGTACCGAGAAACGCCAGTATCCGAGCCGCCGCCTCGGCCCGTACGGTGCTGAACGAGCGAACCCTCACCGCGTCCAGAAGATGCTCCCCGACCACCTGCAGGACGTAGGCGTTCCAGGCGGACAGCAGGCGGCCCGCCACGGCGGGCGGGAACCGGCGCGGTGCCGTACGCCCGCGCAGAAGCTCACGGCGCCGGCGCTCCGCGTCGTCGAGCTCTCGGCGGACGAGCGGTCCCGCGGACCGGTACGGCTCGAAGACCCGCAGAGGCAGCTTTCCCGCAAGGGGCTTCACCGCGGAGATCGCCGCGGGAGACGGTCTGGCGCCCACCCGGCTCCGCCGGCTACCCGCAGGCCATGGACGAGGCGCGTTCGGGCTGGTGCGCGCTCGCCATCACCGAGTGGAGCATCGTCAGTGTGGCCGTGCCGAAAACCATGACGGCCAGCATAGAGTGCGGAACGCTCCGATGAGCGGGCCCGCCACAACCCACGCGCCGAGATCCGTGACGACGGCGGGGAGATGCGGGACACTCAAAGACTTGTGCATCCGGGCAACTGTGCAAGGCCCGACGATCATGCCGTGAAAACCGACGCGACCACCGAAGGAGGCCGACATCTCTCCGATCCGCAAGCCGCCTCCCGAGCCCTCCGGCAGGTGACGAGATAGGTTCGGTCCACCCGGAGGGGATCTTCGCCACGGTCGCCACCGCACTGGGGTTGTTCGCCGGAACGAACGTCGATGACATCGTCGTCCTCGCGGTGTTGAACGTCTCCTCACGTGTCGAGGGCCGCCCTCGGCGGTGGCAGATCTGGGCCGGGCAGTACGCCGGGATCGCCGCTCTCCTCGGAATCTCGATGCTCGCCGCCCTCGGCCTGACCGTGGTCCCCGGCGATTGGCTCTGGGTCCTGGGCCTGCTGCCGCTCGGACTGGGCGTACATAAGCTGATCGCCGCCGTTCGCGCCCGCCGCTCCGGAGGGCGGGCCTCTCCCGCGATGGCGACCGGGCTGGCCGGCGTCATGGGGATCACCATCGCCAACGGCGGCGACAACGTCGCCGCCTACACGCCGGTCTTCCGTACGGTCAGCGTCGGCCACACCGTCACCACGGTCGTCGTGTTCGCCCTCAGCGTCGCCCTCTGGTGCCTGGCCGGATCCTGGCTGGTCTCCCACCGCCGGATCACCGGGCTGATCGACCGCTGGGGCCAATGGATCATCCCCGCCGTCTACCTCGCGATCGGCCTCTACGTCTTCTGCAAGGCGGGCGTCCCCGGCAGGTGAGACCGCCCCTCAGCGTTCGGTGGCCTCGGCGCGGGGCGCACGGGTGAACGCGAGGATGCTCCCCGCCACACCGATGAGGATGATCGCGATGGCGACGCTGCTCCAGCCCTGCCGGTTCCAGTACACGTCCTTCAACTCGATCAGCAACGCGGCCTCGTCGACCACGAGGGCCAGCCCGATGCCGAAGGCGAGGCCCATCCAGGTCCGCCAGACGGGAGACCGCTCGACGAGCCCGCAGGCGCCGACGACGATCAGCAGAAGAATTCCCCAGATGTAATGGTGAATGTGCACACGACCGACATGAACATTGCCCAGCCCCGCGACGTGCACGTGAATCGCCCACGTCAGGAAACGCAAGCCGGCGAATGTCGCGGTGAATCCCCACCAGGCGAGGATGAGGCCGCGCCGCGTCGGATGGACGTGCCGCAGCCGACGTGGACGCCCAGGCCGAACCCGGGCCGAGCGATCATCGCAGGATTTCGAGGCTTCGCCGCTCATCAGCCGAGCCTACTGCGGGCGCGGGCCGCGGGCATCGGCCTTGGTTTTGTTGATTCGCGGAGAAAATAGCGATATGCCCAAATTGACACAGTTGCGACTTCTCCTGTGGGCGATAATTCATCGGCATGCTATTGCCATGTCAACCGCGCGGTTTACACTAATTCTCGCACCACCAATGCTGATCGACGATGGGTGCCCGGGTTGCCGCAGTCAGCCGAACGCCATGGCCATCGCCCCGTCATTCTCACGGCCCCCTCCTCACCACCCGGCCCGGCTTCCGGCACCACCGCCGCCTTGACCGACGCCCTGTTCGCCGGTCGCTTCGACGCGGTCCACGCACCCTGGCGGGCGCTGTGCGACGACGAGTCGTTCCACCGTCCGGCCGACGCGAGCCCGCAAGAACGTGTGGTCGGCTCCTACCGGCGGCTGCGGCTGCTCAACGAGACCCTCGGCTCGGTCGAGGACCTGGTCGACGACGTGGAGGCGATGGCCGCGCTCCACGAGTGGCTGTGCCCGGTAGAAGGCGGATTGGCCACCTTCGCGGGCATCCATTACAACCTCTTTCTCGGCAGCCTGGCCGACCACGACGCGGACGACCGGCGGGACCTGACCCCCTTCACGACGATGCGGCGCACGGGGATCTTCCTGTGCACCGAGGTCGGGCACGGCAACGACGCCGCGCGGCTGGAGACGACGGCGACCTACGAGCCTTCGACCGGTGGCTTCGTGCTGCACACCCCGACCCCCGCCGCACAGAAGTTCATGCCGAACGCCGGCACGGTCGGCGGGCCCAAGACCGGGCTCGTCGCCGCCCGGCTGATCCACGCGGGGACGGACCGGGGGGTCTTCCTCTTCCTGACGCCGTTGACCGATGAGCGCGGAGCGCTCCCCGGCGTCCGGATCCGCCGGCTACCGGACAAGATCGGCTATGCGGTGGACCACTGCCTGACCGCCTTCGACCAGGTCCGGCTTCCCCCTCAGGCGTTCCTGGCGGGCGAGCACGGGCGGCTCTCGGCGGACGGTGCGTTCACGAGCTCGGTGGACAAGACCCGGCTGCGCTTCCTGCGCTCGATCGACCGGGTCACGCCGGGCAAGCTCCACATGAGCGCCGGCGCCGTCGGTCTCACCCGGACCGCGCTGACCATCGCCGTCCGCTACGCCCACACCCGCCGGACCACCGGCCTGCTCGCCGGGCAGAGCGTGCCTCTGTTCGACCACGGCAGCCACCGCGCCAGACTTCTGGACGCGCTGGCCGACACCTATGCCGTGACCCTGCTGCACCGGACCGTGCTGAGTCGGTGGGTACGGGGCGGAGCGGCCGGCCGCGCCGACAACGACCGGCTCGTCGCCATCGCCAAGGCATGGATCACCTGGCGGGGAAGGGCGGTCGCGGTCGAGTGCCGGGAGCGGTGCGGCGCGCAGGGCCTCCTTCCCTTCAACGGCATCGCCGAGCTCCCCGACTACTACCCGGCCGGCATCACCGCCGAGGGCGACAACCTCGTCATCTGGGTGAAGGCGGCCGGTGAGCTGCTGGGCCGGGAGACGCCGGCGCCGGTCGCGGCGGCACCGGACGGGCGCCGGCTCGACGACCCGGAGTTCCTCCAGGCGCTGCTGTGCGACCTGGACTCCATCTGGCACCGACGAGCCCGCGCCCGCTGGATCAAAGCGTCCTCCGCCGCTCCGCTGGACCGGTGGAACGCCGCCGTCGGCCCCGCCCTGGAGATGACCAACGCCCACGCGCAACATCAGGCCGCCCGCTCTCTGCTGTCGGCCGCCACCCGATCCGGCCACCCCCAGGCCCGTACGCTCCTGCTGGCCGTGCACCGCCTCTTCGCGCTGCGGCGTATCGCCCGGCACGCCGGCGACCTGCTCGCCGAAGAACGGATCACCGCCGATCACGTCCGTGAGCTGCCCGACGCCGCCGAGGCCGCCATGGCCCGGCTCGCACCGCACGCGCCGATTCTGGTCGACGCTCTCGCGGTCTCACCGAGGCTCCTGGACCGCCTTCCCATCGCCCGGACCGATTTCCTCGCCGCCTTCGACCTCGTCACGCGACACGCCCACCCAGCAGGTCCCGACGAAAGGGGAGACACCGATGTCCCAGCTCCTTGACCGGAAGCTGAAGCACTTCTTCACGCTCATGGACCGCGACCGGAGCGGCACGCTCGAACTGAACGACTACCTGACCACGGCCGACGGCGTCAGCAGCGCATTCGGCATCGCCGAAGGGTCGGCCGAGCACCATGAGCTGCGCCGCGCGTTCACCCGGTTCTGGGAGGACGTCGTCAAGCCGATGGACACCGACGGCAACGGACATGTCAGCTTCGATGAGTATCTGACGGCCTACAACGCGGGCGTCCGTGACGACGCTCAGGGCTACGAGCGGATGAAGCCCATCTCGGACGCGATCCTCGCCATCACCGACACCGGGTCGAACGGAAAGATCACCGAGGACGACTTCGCGCTGGCCCTCTCCGGCTACGGCGTGCCCGAGCCGGACGGCCGGGCCGCGTTCACCGCGCTCGACCAGGACCGGAACGGGTTCCTGACCCCCGATGAGCTGCAGAAGGCGATCGAGGAGTACTTCCTCGGCACCGATCCCGAACTTCCCGGAAACACCCTGTTCGGAAGGTTCTGACGAGGCCGGGCACGGCCCTCACCCGGGCCGGACCCGGGTGAGGGGGGTCAGGAGGCCGGTGCGGCGAGGTAGTCGCCATGCGCCAGGTCGTCGAGCAGTGTCGGGTGGGTGGGCGACCAGCCGAGCAGCTCCCGGGTGTGAGAGCTGGAGACGGGTGCGTCGAAGCCGTAGGCGGCGGCCATGAACGGGCCGGCGAAGTGCGCGGCGGCCTCGTCCGGGGTCAGCGAGACCGCGGGCAGCCCGAGCCCCCGGGCGATCGTCTCCGCGACACTCCTCAGGGTGACGCCGCTTTCGGCCGTCCCGTGCAACGCGCTGCCCGCGGGAGCCCTCTCCAACGCCAGACGGAACAGGGTCGCCGCGTCGAGCCGATGCACCGCGGGCCAGCGGTTGCCGCCGTCGCCGACGTAGGCCGACATGCCGGTCCTTCGCGCGGTGGCGACGAGCATGCCGATGAAGCCGTGGTCCCCGGGGCCGTGGACGGTGGGAGCGAGCCGGACCACGCTCGCGCGTACGCCCCGGGCGGCGAAGCCCAGGCAGGCCCGCTCGCCCGCGATCCGGAAGCCGGCGAGTCCGGCCGGGTCGGGCTCGTCCTTCTCGGTGCTCTCCCGGCCCGCGGGCATGACCAGCGTGCCCGAGGTGCTGACGAACGGCCTGCCCGAGCGTTCCAGCACCTGGCCGAGCGTCTCGATCGCGGTCCGGTCGCGCCGCATCATGTCGTCGAGGTCGGTGAAGTCGCCGCCGAAGGCCATGTGCAGGACACCGTCGGCGGCTTCGGCGCCGGCGCGCAGGCTGTCGAGGTCTTCCAGAGAGCCGCGGTGCGGTGTGGCGCCCAGCGACTCCAGCCGGGCGGCGGCGGTGTCCGAGCGTGCCAGACCGGTGACGACGTGGCCGGCCGCGACGAGTTCCGCGACGACGGCGGGACCGGTCAGGCCGGAACCACCGGTGACGAAGACATGCATGACACTCTCCCCTTAACGCCAGTTACTGGCGCAACGTAGCGCCAGTCGCTGACTGTACAGGTAGCGCCAGTGACTGACGCAACTTTGCGTCGGTCACTGACACATGCGGTAGCCTCGGGGCGTGCCACGGAGCGGAGCGGAAGCGCGCCGCCGCCTCCAGCAGGCGGCCTTGGAGCTGTACCGGGAACGCGGGTTCGACCAGACCACCACGGCCGAGATCGCCGCCCGGGCCGGCCTCAACGAGCGCACGTTCTTCCGGCACTTCCCGGACAAGCGCGAGGTGCTCTTCGACGGCGAGGCCGACCTGCGCGCCGCGCTGACGCAGGCGGTGGCCGAAGCGCCCGACGGCCTGCGGCCGCTGGAGATGCTGCTCCACGCCTTCCGGAGATCCGGACGGATCCTCGAGGAGAACCGTCCGTTCTCCGAACCACGACTGGAGGTCATCGCCGTGACACCGGCACTCCGCGAACGCGAGCTGGCCAAGGCCGCGTCGATGACCGACGCCGTGGCGAAGGCACTGCGGCGGCGCGACGTCCCCGACCGGCTGGCCGACCTGGCCGCCCAGACCGGCTGGGCCGCCTTCCACCACGCGGCCCAAGCCTGGATCGACGACCCCTCGCGGAGCCTGGACGCGCATCTCCTCCAGGCCTTCGACGACCTGCACGCCCTCTCCGCGACCGCCCCACCGGCACCGGCACGGGCACGGACCGAGAACGGAACGGAGCCCGCCCGTGGGTGAGGTCGTGGACGGCTCGCCCGAGGCGGCGGCGCTGCGGGAGATCGTGCCGGGCGTGTACGCCTGGGTGCAGCCCGACGGGTCCTGGTGGGTCAACAACGCGGGCGTGATCACCGGCGATGACGGCACCGTCATCGTCGACACCTGCGCCACCGAACAGCGCACCCGCCGGTTCCTCGACGCCGTCCCCGGTCCGGTACGGATCGCGGTGAGCACTCACCACCACGGCGACCACACCTACGGCAACAGTCTGCTGCCCGACGAGACGGTGATCATCGCGCACGAGGCGACCCGCGCGGTGCAGCTGACCGACCCGATCATCGACGGCTGCCCGCCGTTCTGGTCCCCCCGGCCGGACTGGGGGCGAGTGAGCCGCAGGCCGGCGGACCTGGTGTTCCGGACCGATCTGACGGTCTTCACCGGCCGCCGGCGCGTCGACCTCATCCACCCCGGGTTCACGGCTCACACGGTGGGCGACGTCGTGGCGTGGCTGCCCGAAGAACGCGTCCTGTTCTCCGGCGACCTGCTCTTTCACGGCCTGACCCCGCTGGTGTTCATGGGGTCGCTGGACGGCGCGCTGCGCTCGCTGGACTGGATCGCGGACTTCGAACCGGCGCACGTCGTGCCCGGCCACGGCCCCCTGATCGCGGCCGGCCCCCTGCCCGGCGTGCTGGCGGCACACGAGCGGTACTACCGGCTGGTCCTGGAGGCCGCGAAGGACGGCCTGCGGGACGGCCTCGGCCCGTTGGAGGCCGCGCGCCGTACGGACCTGGGCGAGTTCGGCGGGTGGGCCGACGCGGAACGGCTGGTGTTGAACCTGCACCGCGCCTACGCCGACGCCGGGGGCGCCGAGATGGACCTCGTCGCCGCCCTGACCGACGCGATGACCTGGAACGGCGGCCCGCTGGCGACGTCCGTCTGACACGCTCACCCGCCGGTGGCCCGAAGATCACCGGGGTGACGCCGTGAGCCGGCCCGCAGGAGGCGTGCGGTGTCGGAGCGCTCGGCCTCGTCGAGCGCGAGATCGATGTGCTCGATCGCGGTGATGAGGCGGGGGATCCAGCGGTCCCGCAGGGCACGGATCCGCTGGCGGGTCACGGCGATCTCCCGGGCCACACGGCGTTCGGCCTCCCGCGCCGCGGCGTGCCGGACCGCCGTCTGGAGCGCGGCGCCGGCGGCCTCGCG
>NZ_JBHLZP010000242.1:0-12187 GCF_042429965.1 Actinoallomurus acaciae | reverse complement strand
CCCCTGGGAGGGCGGGGAGTGTCTGGGAGGGCGGGGAGTGTCTGGGAGGGCGGGGAGTGTCTGGGAGGGCGGGGAGTGTCCGAGGACGGGGAGCGTCCCGGACCGCGGGGAGCGTCCGAGGGCGGGGAGTGTCCCGGCGGCGGGACTTCGGAACACGCCCTAGGCGACTTCGACGGTGACGTTCGTCGGGTTCGTGAGAGCGTCGAACACGGCGGAGCGCTTCTGGGACTGGGCCACCAGCGCTTCGATGTCCTGCTTCGACGCGTCCGCGTCGATGTCGAACGTCACCTTGACGTCGTTGAAGCCGTTGCGGACGTCGCCGTCGACGCCGAGGATCCCGCGGATGTCGTGCGCGCCCTCGACCGTCGCCTCGACCGAGCGCAGCTGGATGCCGCGGTTCTGCGCGACGGACGCCACACCCGCGGTCAGGCAGCTCGCCAGGCCGACGAGGAGGTACTCGATCGGCGTGATGCCGTTGTCCTCCGCCGCGAACACCTCGGGGTGATCGGCGTCGAAGACCGTTTCGGTCTTGTGGCTCTGTTCCTGCCCGAGACCGAAGAAGTTCTGGATCGTCGTCCTGCTGTGGACGCCGTTCTGCCACTTGGAGGATGCCCGCCAGGTGAACTGGGCGGCCTCGGGCGCGCCCTTCAGCGCCTCGCGCGCCTCGAGCAGTGCCTGCACGTTGACTCCGTTGACGACCGTGGTCATGTTGCGTGACGCCCTTCTCGCTCCGTGTATTCCTACCGGAATGCTTGACAATACACGGGCGAGAGCGGGCACCATAGCCCCCATGACCAAGCCAGTTCGGACACTCGCGGCCGGCTCGGTCGGAACGGTGGAAACGCAGTATCTGGACCTTCCGGAGCCGGTACGGCTCGACTGCGGGCGGGAGCTGCACCCGGTTCGGGTGGCGTACGAGACGTACGGCGTCCTCTCCCCCCGGCGCGACAACGTCATCCTGGTGTGCCACGCGCTGAGCGGCGACGCCCACGCGGCGGGCTTCGCGAAGGCGCCGCCCGAGGAGAGCACGCGCGACGGGTTCGGGGCCGAGGATCGCGACGGCGTGGCCGGCCGGGGTCTCGGCTGGTGGGACGGGATGATCGGCCCCGGCAAGGCGTTCGACACCGACCGCTTCTTCGTCGTCTCCACGAATCTGCTCGGGGGCTGCCGCGGGACGACGGGACCGTCGTCGGTCGACCCGGCGACCGGCAGGCCGTACGGCTCGGACTTCCCCGTGATCACCGTCGCGGACATGGTGCGGACCGAGCGCGCGTTCCTGGACGCGCTCGGCATCGAGCGGCTCGCGGCGGTGGCCGGAGGTTCGCTCGGCGGGATGCAGGCGCTCGAGTGGGCGATCCTGTTCCCGGACCAGGTCGATGCCGTCATCGCGATCGCCAGCACGCACGCCCTCCACCCGCAGGGCGTGGCCTGGAACGCGATCGCACGCGACGCGATCATGCGCGACCCCGCTTGGCAGGGCGGCCACTACCACGGCACCGGCCGCGCGCCCGACGCCGGCATGGGCCTGGCCCGGATGGTCGGCCACATCACCTACCTGTCCGCACCGGCGCTGAACGAGAAGTTCGGCCGGCGGCTGCAGTTCGCCGACGACATCCGCCACACGATCACCGAGCCGGAGTTCGAGGTCGAGAGCTACCTGCGCCACCAGGCCGACTCGTTCGTCAAGCGCTTCGACGCCAACACCTATCTGTACACCTCGCGCGCGCTGACCTACTTCGATCTCGCCCGGCAGCACGGCGGGGGTTCGCTCGAACGAGCGCTCGACGGCGTCTCGGCACGCACGCTCCTGATCGCCTTCAGCTCCGACTGGCTGTACCCGCCGGCCGCCTCCGGCGACCTGGAGAAGGCGCTGCGCGCCCTCGGCAGGCCGGTCGAGTTCCATGAGATCGAGGCGCCGTACGGCCACGACTGCTTCCTGCTGGAGGAGGCACGGCAGACGCCCATCATCCGCCGGTTTCTGGGCGAACACGGTCCGGCCGTAGGCGGAGCCGGATGACTCAAGGAAGATGACTTCGTGATTGACAACCCATCCCGGGCCGAAGAGGCTCGCGCGTTCGGATTCGAGACACGGCAACTGCACGCCGGGCAGCGGCCCGACCCGAACACGGGCGCGCGTGCGGTGCCGGTCTTCCAGACCACCAGCTACGTGTTCGAGGACCCCGAGTCCGCGGCGGCGTACTTCAACCTCCAGGAGTACGGGAACACCTACTCGCGCATCATGAACCCGACCGTCGCGGTGTTCGAGGAGCGCGTCGCGAACCTGGAGGGCGGCTCCGGCGCGGTCGCGTTCGCCAGCGGCATCGCCGCGCAGGCGGCCGCGCTCTTCACGCTGCTGGAGCCGGGCGACCACGTCGTCTCGTCCTCGGCGCTCTACGGCGGCACGGTGAACCAGCTCAAGCACCTGCTGCGCAAGATGAGCGTGGAGCTGACCTGGGTCGATCCCGATGATCCGGACGCCTGGCGAGGGGCGGTCCGCGCGAACACGAAGGCGTTCTTCGCCGAGACGATCGGCAACCCGGCGGGGAACGTGCTGGACCTGGAGACCGTGGCGGCCATCGCGCACGAGCACGAGCTGCCGCTGGTCGTCGACAACACGTTCGCGACGCCGTACCTGTGCCGCCCGATCGAGTGGGGCGCCGACATCGTGGTCCACTCGGCGACCAAGTTCATCGGCGGCCACGGCACGAGCATCGGCGGGGTCGTCGTGGAGGCGGGCACGTTCGACTGGTCCAACGGGCGGTTCCCCGTGGTCGCGGATCCGTCGCCCGCCTACCACGGCCTGCGGTTCCACGAGACGTTCGGGGCGTACGGCTATCTGATGAAACTCCGGGCCGAGACCCTGCGCGACCTCGGCGGGGCGCTCGCGCCGCTCAACGCCTTCCTGTTCCTGCAGGGGCTCGAGACGCTGTCGCTGCGAATGGAACGCCACGTCGAGAACGCGCGGGCGGTCGCGGCGTACCTCGAGTCGCACGAGCTCGCGTCGAACGTCACCTACCCGGGCCTGCCGGCGAGCAGGTACCGGCCACTCGTGGAGAAGTACCTGCCGCGCGGCGCCGGCGCGGTGTTCTCGTTCGACTGCGCCGGCGGCCGGACCGGCGGGCAGAACCTCATCGGCGGCCTGACGCTCTGGTCCCACCTGGCGAACGTCGGCGACGCGAAGAGCCTGGTGATCCATCCCGCCAGCACGACGCACCGGCAGCTGGGCGACGACGAGCTGCGGGCGGCCGGCGTCCGGCCGGGGACGGTGCGGCTGTCGGTCGGCACCGAGTCCGTCGAGGACCTGATCTGGGATCTGGAGCAGGGCTTCGCCCGCGTCGCCGCGGCGGCGGGAGAGAAGGCGGCGACGTCATGAGCGATCTCGTGCGGTACCAGGACCCGGCGAAGATCCAGCAGGTGCTCCACACCGCCAGGACGATCGCGGTCGTGGGCCTGTCGAACAACGAGCTGCGGGCCAGCTACTTCGTCGGCTACTACCTCAAGCGGCACGGCTACCGCGTGATCCCCGTGAACCCCCGGGAGACGGAGATCCTCGCGGAGAGGTCCTACGCGAGCCTGCTGGAGATCCCCGTGCCGGTGGACGTCGTGAACGTCTTCCGCGCGCCGGACGCACTGCCGGGGATCGCGCGGGAGGCCCTGGAGATCAACGCCGGCGCCCTGTGGTGCCAGTTCGGCGTGATCAACGAGGAGGGCGCGCGCATCGCCGAGGACGGCGGCCTCACAGTGATCATGGACCGCTGCCTCAAGATCGAGCACGCGCGCTATGTGGGCCGGATGCACTGGCTCGGCTTCAACACGCAACGCATCACGTCGGTTCGCACCGGGCTCCAGTGACTCCGCTTTGGCGCGATAACGACTTGCGACGGCATTACATACTTAAATAGCATGAAAACCATGCTTTCTGATTCGCCTCCGCCGACACCGGGGTCTCACCCGGTGCCGCCCATGCGTGAGGTGCTGCTGACCATCCGGCGCGTGGTCGACTACGCGCAGGTCGCGAGCAGCCTCTGTTGTCGATGAGAACGGCACGGCGTCGCCCCGGTGGCGGCGCCTCCTCTCTCGCGTGTCCGACCGACCGCGAATCCCCCTTCCCTCCCGACCGGCCGCTCGCGTGTGGCGGTGGCCGGCCGGTGGTCTCATCGATGAAATCCCGGAGGTTGTTGTGTCCGATTCGTCCTCACCCAGCGAACCGGCGGCCGAGCCCCGGCTGCCGGAACGCCGGTCCGGTGGCAGACGTCGCATCACGTGGATCGTCTCGGCCGCGGTCGTCGCCGTCATCGTCGTGGTCGCGATCGTCGTCGCCGTCACCGGCGGATCCGGAGGGTCCGGTGGTGCGAAGACGGTGCGCATCGGCGTCGCCGACGCGTCCGAGCCGTACTGGAAGACGTTCGCGGCGCTGGCGAAGAAACGGCTGAACATCACGGTGACCTACGTGAACTTCAACGACTACAGCCAGCCGAACCCCGCGTTGAAGGAGAAGCAGCTCGACCTCAACGAGTTCCAGCACATTCAGTACCTGGCGAACTACAACGTCACCGCGCACGACGACCTGCAGCCCATCGGTGCGACGGCGGTCTACCCGCTGCCGCTCTACTCGCTGAAGTACCACACGCCGGACGCGCTGCCGGACGGCGCCAAGGTCGCGATCCCGAACGACGCGATCAACGAGGCGCGCGGGCTGCTGGTGCTGCAGGCCGCCAAGCTGGTGACGCTGAAGAACAACGGCACGGCGTTCTCCAGCACCGCCGACATCACCTCGCACCGGGTCGACGTGGTGACCCTGGACGCGTCCCAGACCGCGCGGGCCGTACTGACCGGCTCGGCGGCGGCCGCCATCGTCAACAACGACTACGCGACGAAGGCGAAGCTGACGAAGGAGAACGCGATCTTCCAGGACGACCCGGCGAGCCCGATCGCCGCCCCGTACGTGAACATCTTCGTCTCCCGCGCCGCGGACAAGGACGATCCGACGTACCTGAAGCTGGCCGCGCTCTACCACGACCCGTCGGTGGAGAAGGGGGTCCAGGCGGCCAACGGAGGCACCGCGGTGTTCCGTGACGTGCCGGCGGCGACGTTGCAGCAGGAGCTGAAGACCGTCGAGGCGCAGGCCCAGGCGGCAAAGAAGTAGGAAGGGGACGGGTGGCCCGGGATCGTTCGGTTCCGGGCCACCGGTGCGATGATGTCCGTCACCACCAGCGACGCCGAGCCGTCCGGCCCGGCCACCGAGGCGTACGTGCGCCTCGAACACGTGACCAAGCACTTCCCGGCGAACGGCCGGCGCGGCGCGCCGCTGACCGCGCTGCGCGACGTGAGCCTCGAGGTCGCCCGCGGCGAGGTCTTCGGCGTCATCGGGCACTCCGGTGCCGGCAAGAGCACGCTGGTACGGCTGGTCAACGGGCTGGAGACGCCCTCGGAGGGGCGGGTCCACGTCGGGCCGCACGAGCTCACGGCCCTGTCCGAGCGCGAGCGCCGTGGCGTGCGGCGCGACATCGGCATGATCTTCCAGCAGTTCAACCTGTTCCGGTCACGCACCGTCGCGGGCAACGTCGCCTACCCGCTCAAGGTCGCCGGGGTCGCGTCGGCCGAGCGCGACCGCAGGGTGGCGCGGCTGCTCGACTTCGTGGGGCTGCTCGACCGCGCCCACGACCATCCGGAGCAACTGTCCGGTGGGCAGAAGCAGCGGGTGGGGATCGCCCGCGCCCTGGCGACCGAGCCCGCGCTGCTGCTCGTCGACGAGGCCACGAGCGCGCTCGACCCGGAGACGACGGGCGAGGTGCTCGCCCTGCTCCGGCGGGTCAACCGCGAGCTGGGCGTCACGATCGTCATCATCACCCACGAGCTGGACGTCATCCGCAGCATCGCGGACCGGGTGGCGGTGCTGGACGGCGGCGAGCTCGTCGAGTCCGGGAGCGTGTACGAGGTCTTCGCCCATCCGCGTACCGAGGCCGCCGCCCGTTTCGTCGGCACGACCCTGCGCGACCGGCCGTCGGCCGCGACGCTCGCGCGCCTGCGGCGCACGCATCCCGGCCGCCTCGTCACCGTCCGGGTGCGCGACCGTACGGGCTTCCAGACCGCGCTGGCCGCGACGTTCCTGCGCCACGAGGTCGCGGCGGAGATCGTCTTCGGTGGCATCAGCGAGCTGCAGGACCGGCCGGTCGGAAGCCTCACCTTCGAACTGACCGGCCCGCCGGACGCCGTGGACGCCTCTCTGGCGGCGCTGCGGGCCGACGGCGTCGAGCTGGCGGAAGAGGACTGAGATGCACGAGTTCGTCACCAACCTGTCGGTCTTCCGCCAGGCGATCGGGCAGACCTTCTACATCGTGCTCATCTCCGTGGTGGCCGGCGGTGTGCTCGGCCTGGCCATCGGGCTGGTCCTGTACGCGACCCGGCCGGGCAACCTGATGGCCAACCGGCCCGTGTACGTCGCCGTCAACATCCTCGTCAACGTCGTCCGGCCGATCCCGTTCGTCATCTTCCTCACCGCGATCCAGCCGCTGATGCTGCACACGATCGGCACCACGATCGGCACCGACGCGGTCACCTTCGCGCTGTCGCTGTCCGCGGCGTTCGCGGTCAGCCGCATCGTCGAGCAGAACCTGCTGACGGTGAGCCCCGGTGTGATCGAGGCGGCGCGCGCCGCCGGGGCCCGGCCGGTGAGCATCATCGTCACGGTGCTCATCCCGGAGGCGCTCGGACCGATCATCCTCGGTTACACGTTCATCTTCGTCGCGGTCGTCGACATGTCCGCGCAGGCCGGGCTGTTCGGCGGCGGCGGCCTCGGCGACTTCGCGATCACGTACGGGTCGCAGCGGTACAACTGGCCGATCGTCTACATCACCGTCGCCACGATCATCGTCATCGTCCAAGCGGGGCAGTTTCTCGGAAACTGGCTGGCCCGGCGCGCCCTCCGCCGCTGACAGGCGGTGCGTACGGCCGCGCCGCCTCGACGCGGTCACCCGATTCCCGGGCTCGGAGACGCCGTAGCATCCGGGCGTCCTCGAAACCCACCTCGCGGGCCGCGGCCTCCACCGTCATTCCGTGGTCGATCAGGTGCTGAGCGCGCTCCAGCCGTAGCGTCTGCTGGTAGCGCAGGGGGGTCAGTCCGCCCGTGGCGCGACTGAACAGCCGGGTCAGGGTGCGTTCGCTGACGCCGGCGCGAGCGGCCAGGTACGCCAGCGGCAGCGGCTCGGCGAGCCGGTCGTCGATGAGGTCCTGGGTGCGGTGAACGGTGTCATCCACGTGCGAACGGTGCCGCAGCATGGCGCTCGCCTGCGGCTCGTGGCCGTTGCGGCGAGTGTAGATGACCATGTTCCGCGCCACCTTGGCGGCGAACGCCGGGCCGTGCCGAGCCGCCAGCAGGTGCAGCGCCAGGTCGATGCCGCTGGCGATTCCCGCCGAGGTCATCACCCGGTCGTCGGTGGTGAACAACACGTCGCGCACCACCGTCGCCCGGGGGTACCGGGCCGCGAGCTCCTCCTGGTGCGCATGGTGGGTCGTGCATCGGCGCCCGTCCAGCAGACCCGCCTGGCCCAGGGCCTCCGCCCCCGCGCACACGCTGGCGACGGTGCCTCCGGCGGCGTGGTGAGCGCGCAGGCGCTCCGCCTCGGCCCGGCTCAGCGACGGCCCGCCCCGCAGCGTGGAGGCCCGCCAGCCCGGGACCACGACCAGGTCGTCGGCGCCCAGCTCGGGCCACTGGACGCTCGCGGTCAGCGGCAGGCCCTGGGCACTGCGAACCTGCTCCCGCTCGGCCACATAGCCGAGCCGGTAGGGCTGCCCGAAGCCCGCCGCCGTATCGAACACCTGGGCCGGACCCGCCAGATCGAGCAGGTGGACCCCGGACAACAGGACGAAGACGACATTCCTCACATCTTCGATTCTTCCAGCTCGGCCACCGTGGCGATCCGGGCGAACCGATCGCGCAGGACCGCCTCCGTACGCTCGATGATCTCGTCGGCGGTGAGCCCGCCGACCGGGTTGGTCGTGGTCGCGTCGGTGACGAACACGACCCGATACCCCAGGTCGCTGCCGACCCGGGCGGTGGTCTCCACGCACTGCTCGGTACGGATGCCGCACACCATCAGCTCGTGTACGCCCGCCTCGGTCAGCAACTGCTGGAGATTCGTGGTGGTGAAGGCGTTGTGAGAGGTCTTGCGCAGTACCGGCTCGCCGGACAACGGCCGCTCCAGCTCCTCCATCAGCCGCACGTGGCCTTGCTCCGGGTCGAACACGCCCTGGCTGCCGGGCTCGGTGTGCAGCACCCAGACCACCAGGTCGCCGCCCGCGCGGGCGAGACGGACCAGCCGGTTGACCGGGTCCGCGATCTTCGGATTTGCGATCTGCGCCCACTCCGCACGGGCACGAAAGGACTCTTGGACATCCACCACGACAAGGGCTCGGTTCATGCCCCCACTCTGCCGAGTCCGGATAGGAGACCGGGAGGCCCGATCCAGCCGCATACCGGAACGATCCGGTCAGCGCCCGCCACGTCCGGGCGGACGCCGTCAACGCTAAGGTGCGCAGCGGTCTGTCCGGAATGATCGCGGAGGTGACTGTGCGACGCCCACCGTCCACCGAAGAGCGGGCCGAGTGGCCTGGCGTCGCCGCGACCGTCGGTATCGGCGCTCCGCTCCGTGCCGGCTGATGCCGGGGTTCAGCGTCGCGCCCGAGATGTGGATAGGCGCAGGACGGGGGGTCGCCGACGCCTCCGCAGACCTGGCGAACGGCGTGGACAGGTTCTCTCGGGCGATGGCCGCACGGCCCTTCGGGAGGGATGATCTCGGGCGGAGCCTGTTCGAGGGCGACGGGCGGTCACCCGGGTTCGCGGGCATGCGGGACGACCTGCTGCACGACCTCGCCGCCACCGTGAACCTGCTGCGAGGGATGGGAGCCGGGCTGGTCGACGCCGGTGGCCGGTACATCGAGACGGACGGCGCGATCGTGGATGAGCTGGGGGTCCAGCGGCGCCCGCCGCCGCCGTCGCCCGGCAGGCCGGCTTTGCTCCGGGAGTACCGGCCGCCGACGGGCCCCGACGGCCTGCCGTCGACGGTGCCGGCGCCGGGAGTCGTCCGCGCGGCGAAGTGGTTCTTCGAGGCGGTGGGACTCGGCTACGCATGGCCGGACGGCGACCTCGGCGGTATGGAGACGCTGCGGGACACCGCGACGGCGATGGCGCTCGTGGTCGATCAGGTGACCGCGGACGTCGCCGCCCATGCCGGGCGGGTGACGGGCAGCGGATCCGGGATCGGCACGGACGCGTTCGGGTCGGCCGCGCGGGTCGTGCACGGCAAGGACGGGCTCCTGGAGGAGCTGAAGAGCCGATGTAACCGGCTCGCCGAGTACTGCCAGACATCCGCCGACGCGACCGTCAAGGCCCGGTGGCACTTCGTGGCCTCGGCGACGTTCGTGCTGGCGCTGATCGCGGCCGCGAGCCTCTTCGGCCCGCTGTCGGAGACGGTGCTGACGCCATTGATCCGGCTGGAGGGCCTGGCTCTGCGGGTCATCCTGCTGATGATCCGCGAGGCGGCGCTGGGGGCGGCGTTCACCGGCGGCCTAGACGTGATCGATCAGCTGTTCCGCACCGGCACGGTCGACCCGGCCGAGCTGGCCGGGGCGCTGTGGCAGGGAACGGTCGCCGGCGGCCTGATGGGGAGCACGCACGCGAGCCTGCCCGCGCTGCTGCGCCGGGCCCCCGCGCTGACCTCCCTGGTCGACGCCGTGGAGTCCCCGGGATGGAAGGGCATCGCGCCCCGTTTCGTCACCGGAGGGGCCGCGGCGACCGTCGCGACGGCGGCCGCCGGACAGGCGAGCGGCGGCGGCTGGGACTGGAGGCACGCGGCCGAGAACGGGTTCGGCATGGCCTTCGTCGGTGCGGGCGCCGAAGCGGTTCGCGGGACGTTCGGCCGGCACCGCGGATCCACGGAGATGGCGGCGGACTCGCCGGCGGACAAGATCGGGCCGTACTGGCTGAACAGCCCCGAGAAGCGACGGCAGGACATCAAGCTGGCCATGACGCTCGGTCCGGTCGCCGGCGTTCCGGTCGTGGCCGGAGCATCGTTGAAATTCTTCGAGGACCGGAAGACGCCCTTCTTCTCGCAGTGGAGGGTCGGCAAGGGCGGCGTGCCGTTCCGCATCCACAAGCTCCGCACCATGAGCAGTTCCACGAGCATGGACGCCAGCCTGGGTTCTGGTGACCCACGGGCCACCAAGATCGGCAAGCTGCTCCGCAAGTTCACCATCGACGAGCTGCCCCAGCTGGCGAACATCCTCAAGGGGGAGATGTCACTCGTAGGGCCGCGCCCTCTGCTGGCGGGCGACATCGAGACCATGGCCCGTGTCCTGGGCCCCGACCGGTTCCGGGAATGGTACGCGGCCTACACGGGCAGCCGTCCCGGCCTGATCAGCATGTTCGGCAACGAGAGCGTCCATCTCGCCCCGCAGACCGAGGCCTACCTGCGCCGCCGGGCCGAGCTGGACATCGAGTACTTCCACAACGCGAGCCCGGAACTCGACAGGAAGATCGTGCATGCGACGTTGAACGTCGGCCTGACGTTCGTCGGGCGCCGACCGGCCCCCTCCGACGCCGCTCCCCCGCCGGACGCGAGCGACCTGCCGGGGCACGGAGGCACGGCCGCACACGCGGACCCGCCCGATGGCGTACGGCGGAGTTCCATCCCGGGCGGTCGCGTCTTCGCCAGGTGCTCCGAGGCCGAGGGTGACCGGCCCACGGCGGCGTCTGCGGAGAACGTCCCGGGCGACGGCGCGAGAACGCCACACCACGGCGGCCTCCCCGACCGGCCCCCGCTGCCCGCCGACGTCAAGCAATGGTGGGACATGCTCACGCCGGACCGGCAGAGGACGTTGTCCCACGAACACCGCGCGGACATCGGCGCCCTCGACGGGATACCCATCGTGATCAGGGACCGGGCGAACCGCGCGGCCCTCGCCGAGCAGGAGACCCGTCTGGTCGAGGAGCGAGACCGCATCCTGGCCTCGGCGCGGCCGGGCGACGCCGGGCGCCTACGTGACCTGGAGGACAGATCGAACGGCATCCTTGCCGTACGGGAGCGGTTGGCGGCGCCGACGAGCGCCGAACATCCGCGGCCGTACCTCCTGGCGCTCGACACGGAGGGCACCGGACGGGTCGTCATCGCGTTCGGGAACCCCGACACCGCCGCGAACGTCGCGACCTACGTGCCGGGCGCGAAGGCGCGGCTCGGCAACGCCGAGGCACACATGCGCGTGGCCGACGCGATCGCGCGTTCCGCACGGCGAGCCGGTTCTCCGTCGACCGCGGTGGTCGCCTGGGTGGGGTACCCGGCTCCGCAGACGCTCGTCGGCGCGGCGAGCCGCCGGTTCGCAGACGCCGCGGCGCCTCATCTCCACCGGTTCCAGGACGGTCTGCGCGTCACCCACCAGGGGCCGCGTTCGCACAACACGGTGATCGGCTACAGCTACGGGAGCGTGGTCATCGGGCATGCCGCGCGGGACGGTGTCCTGAACGCCGACGACGTCGTGTTCACCGCCGGTCCGGGAGTCGGTGCCGCGCACGCCGACCGGCTTCGCCTAACCGCCGTTCCGCGACGGGACACGAGCTACTACGTCCACGCCACGATCGCCCGGTGGGACTTCATCCGAGCCCTCGGCCTCCACGGTCCGCAGCCGGCCGGCCGCCGTTTCGGGGCCACGACGTTCCGATCGGCTCCGGGCACGCGCGGGCCCTGGTACCTCGGCGGGTTGAGCCGGGAGGCGCACCGGGAGTACTGGACGAGCGACACCCCGACGCTGGCCCGGATCGGGGAGATCGTCTCCGGCCGGTCGCCGCACCGAGCGCGGCCATGAATACTATCGGTGTAGTACGCCTGCGGTAGTGTCGAGCGATGCGTACCCGAGCCGCCACCGACGTGCCGCCGAGCTACGCACCGGCTCTCGCCCGGGCGGGGAGGGTCGCGGTGGTGGTCGCGGCCGTTCTGCTGGTGGCGCTGTTCACGGCCGTCGTGGTCCGGCATGGCCGCCCGCTCCCATCCGACCTGTCCCTGCATCGCTGGAGCCTCGCCCATCGCCCCGACGCGGCGCGGACGACGGCCGTCGCCCTCACCGACACCGGTGTCGGCGCGGTGCTGCTCGCGCTCGCGCTGGCCGCCGGGGCGCTCACCGGGCGCGGTGCGCGTGG
>NZ_JBHLZP010000241.1:0-12218 GCF_042429965.1 Actinoallomurus acaciae | reverse complement strand
CGGACGGGCCCGACCTCGAACTGGTCGCCGCGCTCGACGGCGCCACCCCGCTGCTCGCCGACGCCGAGGGCCGGATCCGCGATCCCGAGCAGGCCCGCGCGGCCTTCGCGGCCGGCGCCTTCGCCGTCGTCGTGGGCACGGCGATCACGAACCCGATGGAGATCACCCGCCGTTTCGTGGCCGCGCTTGACATTCCGCGCCCGGAGGAGCGATAAGAGCGAGGCCGTACGGCCGCGCACGCGCACGCACGAATCGCGAGGGGACGACGTGATCAAGCACCTTCAGGTACGGGAACGGCTCCTGGACCGGATCCAGGGCATGCGCCCGGACGAGGTCCTCCCCCAGGAACGGGAGCTGGCGGAGACGTTCGGGGTCAGCCGCACGACCGTCCGGCAGGCGCTCCAGTCGCTGATCGAAGAGGGCCTCATCTACTCGGTGCGCGGCCGGGGCACGTTCGTCTCGCGGGGGCGGATCTCGAAGGGGCTGACCCTGACGTCCTTCAGCGACGACATGCGCGCCCGCAACCTCGAACCGGACTCGCGGCTGCTGACCGCCGAGCAGCGGACCGCCGAACCGGAGCTCGCTCGCACGCTGGAGATCAAGCCCGGCGATCCCGTCTACCACATCGAGCGGCTGCGGCTCGCCGACGGCTTCCCGATGTGCTTCGAGCGGGTCAACCTGCCGGCCGCGCCGTTCGCCCGGCTGCTGGACCAGGATCTGCAGGGCTCGCTCTACCGGCTGCTCGCCGGGCGGTACCGCACGGTCCTCGCCAACGCCGAACAGCGCATCTCGGCGACGACGCTGAACCGCCGCCACGCGGACCTGCTCGGCGTGCCCGTCCGCTCCCCCGCCCTCCACGTACGCCGACGCGGCATCGACGCGCGCGGACGGGTCGTCGAGTTCGCCCAGTCGCTGTACCGCGCCGACCGCTACGACTTCGAGATGACCATCCACCGCTGACCCGGAACCTCGGTCGCGCACACGCCTGCCTGAGTCGGTGGCGCGCACCACCGGGCCGACCCCGGGATCGGTGCATGGCCTGGCGTCCCGTCCTCGTACTACCGGCGTGGGACGGGCGTGCCCGCCTGGATGACGAGGGCGATCTCCTCGGTCGGCTCGGCGAGGTGGGTGATGTCGGACAGGGGGTCGTGTCTGGTCAGGATCAGGTCGGCGTGCGCCTGCGGTGCGATCACTCCGAGGCGGCCCTCCTGGCCGAGTACGCGGGCGGCGATCGTCGTCGCCGAGCGGAGGATCGCGCCCGGTGTCTGCACCTGGGCGCGGATGCGGAACTCCTCCGGCTGGCGGGTTCGCAGCGGGCCGAGCAGGTCGGTTCCGAACGCGATCGATACGCCGGCCCGGTCGGCGAGTTCGAGGGCGTGCAGTCCTCCGTCGAGCACCTCGAGGGTCTTGGCACGGCTCTCGGGTGACAGGCCGTGCGCCGGGCCGTCCTCGACGAGGGCGGTGTAGGTGATCAGGGTGGGCACGTAGAAGGCGCCGGCGAAGAGGGGCAGCACCGACTCGTCGATCAGGTTGCCGTGCTCGATGGTGCGGACGCCGAGCCGCAGCGCGCGCTCGACCGCCGCCGAGGTGTAGGCGTGCCCGGCGCAGTAGACGTCCGCGGCGGACGCCTCCTGGACGGCGGCGACGATCTCCTCCTCGGAGAACTGGAGCGACCCGATCCGGTCGGTGGGGCTGGAGCATCCGCCGGACAGCATCAGCTTGATGTGGGCGGCGCCCCGGCGGATCTCGTCGCGTACCGCCCGCCGTACCTCCGGCACGCCGTCGCAGACCCGGCCCAGGCCGGGCGTCCAGTAGTGGGTGTCGTGCACGTTCTGGCCGGCCGGCCGCAGGTCGCCGTGGCCGCCCGTCTGCGACAGCGCCTTTCCGCCGGCGAACAGCCGGGGCCCCGGCAGCACTCCCTCGGCCACCGCGCGGGCGAGGCCGTGGTCCGCGCCGGCCATGTCGCGTACGGCCGTGAACCCGCGGGCCAGCGTCGCCCGCAGTTCGGCCGCCGCGCGTGCGGTGACGTACGACGGGGCCTCCATGGTGAGCGCGTGCTCGTCGACGGTGTGCGCGGTGACGTGCACGTGACAGTCGATCAGGCCCGGCAGGGCGTACAGCCCGGTCGCGTCCACCTCGGCGGACGCGACCGGGCCGCCGGGGTCCGGGCCGACCTCGACGACGACCCCGTCCTCGACGCGGATGCGCGTGTTCTCCTGGACGTTCTCGGTATCGGGATCGACGAGCGAGGCGCGCCGGATCGTCAGCGATCCGCGGTGGGTCATCGTGGGCTCTCCGGGTTACGCGGGCTTGGCGGTGGCGCCGTCGGCGACCATGAAGCCGTAGTCGCCGGGAGCCACGTTGGTCATCGACTCACGGCCCAGGACGAGAATGCTCGGCTCGAACGGGGCGGTGATCACCTCGAGCTCCTCGAAGGTATAGGGGCTCAGCACCCGTCCGAGGACCGTTCCCTCGGGGACGCGCTCGCCGATCCGGTCGACCCCGAAGTCCGAGAGCATGACGCCGCCGGTGGCGGGCGAGAGCACGGTGAGCGTCTCGACGACGACCTGGTCGGCCGGGGGCGGCGTGGGCTCGCCCGGGAGCATGCCGACGGTGCGGAGCACGTTCATGGTGCCGTCGACGCCCTTGGTCAGGTACTCGTCGATGCGCTGGCCACCGCCGCCCAGCTCGCTGACCATGCAGCGAATGCCCTGGTCGAGGGCCCAGCCGGTGGCCGACCCGCCGTACGGCGCGCCGTGGTAGAGCAGCGAGCACCCGTAGGCGCGGGACATCTCGGCACCCGCGTCGTGGATGTAGGCGTACTCGACCGTGGCGAAGTTGCCGCCGGAGTGGAAGTCGATGAAGTGGTCCGCGCCCGCCAGAATCCCGCACAGGGCGGCCGCGACCTGCTCGGTGACACTGCCGGAGGCGTTGCCGGGGAAGATCCGGTTGATGTTCACGCCGTCCAGCGGCGTGTTGCGGGTCAGCGCCTGGTGGGCGTACGGGTTGGCCACCGGGACCGCGACGATCGTGCCCGTCAGCTCGGCCGGGTCGACGGCCGACAGGACCCGCCGTACGGTCTCCGAACCCAGCGGCTCGTCGCCGTGGATCCCGCCGAACAACACCATCCGGGGCCCCTCCTGGGCGCCGGTGAGCGTGTGGACGGTCAGCGCGAGCCGGTGCCCGCTGGCCAGGGTCGTCACGGGGATCTCTTCGATGGTGTGCGCCGAGGTCATGCGGTCGGTCCTTCCTTGATCTTGTTGTCCACCGGGGCCGGTGCGGGGTCCGCGGGCGTGCCGGTGTCGGAGCCGGTGAGGGAGGAGAACACGCCCGAGCGGGCGAGCAGGAACGCCACCGCTCCGGCGATGAGCAGGGCTGCGGCGATGAGCAGGGCGGACAGCGCCGCCAACGTGGGATCTTGGTATTTCTGCAGGTAAACGAACATCCAGACCGGCAATGTGTTCTGGTCCGGCGCCAGCAGGAACACGGTCATGTCGACCTCGTCGAAGCTGACGACGAAGGCGAACAGCGCCGCGGCGATCAGGGCCGGCCGGATCTGCGGGATGGTGACGAGCCGGAACGCGCGCAGCGGCGAGGCTCCGAGGTCCCTGGCCGCGGCCTCCAGGGTGGTGTCGGCGCGCATCAGGGCGGCGGTCAGGACGATCACCACGAACGGCAGGACGATGACGACGTGGGTCACGACCAGCCCCGTCACCCCGCCGAACAGCCCGAGCCGGTGCAGGTAGATGAAGCCGGCGAAGCCGAAGGCCACCTTGGGCACGACGGTCGGGCTGAGCGCGAAGGACTCGATCGCCCGCCTTCCGGGCATGCGGTCGCGAACGAGGGCGGTCGACATGGCCGTTCCGATGGCCACGCTGATGACCGTGGCGGCCAGCGCGACCTCCAGGCTCAGCAGCGCCGCGGATCCCAGCCCGGTCTGGTCGAACAGATTGGCGTACCACTTCAGGGACAGGCCCGGTGGCGGCCAGGTTCCGTACGAGACCGAGGAGAAGGAGTCGACGATGATGATGGCCAGTGGCATCAGCACGAACACGTCGACGACCAGGAGCCAGATCCCCCAGCCGCGTGCGCCGGCCGGGGCCGCCCCGGCCGCGGTGACGCCGCCCTGACCGCCGCCGCCCGCCTGGCGCTGGAGCCAGCCGAAGACGGCCAGCGCCACCGCGGCCAGTGCGAGCAACGCGTAGGAGGACACCGCCGCCATCGGCCAGTCCACGTTGCCGACGTCGTTGTAGATGTCGGTGGCCAGCACGTTGACCCGGCCGCCGCCGAGCAGGCTCGGCGTGGCGAACGAGCTGATCGCGAGGGCGAACACCAGTTCGGCGCCCGCGATGAGACCGGGCAGCGTCAGCGGCAGGGTCACCTTCGTGAACCGCCGCGCCGCCCCCGCGCCGAGGTCGCCGGCGGCCTCGCCGAGCGCGGGGTCGACCTGTCCGAGCGAACTGGTGATCGGGAACACCATGAACGGAAGCAGGATGTGCACGAGTGCCAGGACCACCGCGGCACGCTGGTAGAGGATCTCGACCGGGCCGACGCCGAAGACGCCCAGTGCGGCGTTGATGACCCCGTTGTCGCCCAGCAGCAGTTCCCAGCCGTACGTACGCGCGACCACGCTGGTCAGCAGCGGGGCGAAGACGATGAACAGGCCGACGTACCGCCATGCGGGGCGGCGCACCCGATGCAGCGCGTAGGCGGTCGGATAACCGACCAGCGCGGTGATCACCGTGGTGAGCAGGCCGAGGACCACGGTCTCCCGGATGATCTTCCAGTGGTAGCCGCCGGTGACGAAGGAGCGCCAGGTCGCCGCCGTACCCCCGACGTCGCCTCCTCCCGGCACCGAACGGTGGAAGCTGTATTCGAGCAGCGTCAGCATGGCGCCGACGAAGACGGCGCCGAGCACCACGACTCCGGGCGCCGCGAGCAGGTACCCGGTGCGGTGCCGGCGTATCGACCCCAGGATCCCGTTCGTCATCGGGTCCTCAGATGCGGGACGCGACATCGGTCTGCCAGCGCTTCTGCCATTCGGCGCTGTGCCGGCCGACGACGTCGTAGTCGACGTCGACGAAGTGCTGGAGCGTCTGGGGGCTGAAGGCCGGCAGCCTGGCCAGGTTCGCCGGCAGCGTGGCCTTGGTGTTGGCCGGCGTCTCCACGCTCACCTCGGCCCAGCGCGCGCTCCACCTCGGCGAGATCATCTCGTTGATCACGTCGTGCACGGCCTCGAGCTGGCTCTGCGTCGATCCCTCGACCGCCTGCAGGTAGACGGGAAGCGGGATCGCGCCTTCTCGCGGTACGACGTAGCTGAGCGGCGCACCCGAATTGATCCACTGCTGCCCGGTGCCGGCGAAGTACGCGGTGAGCGGGGCCGTCCCGTCGCTGAGCACGTTCAGGTACTGGGGGTTCGAGTCGACCATCAGGCGGATCTGCTTGGCCTCCCGCTGCCACAGCGTCCAGCCCGGCTCCATGTCGTTCAGCCCGCCGCCGTTGAGTTTCGCGGCCATGAGCACCGCGTACCACGGGTTCTGGAAGAGGCAGACCTGGCCCCGGTGCGCGTGGTTCCACAGCTCCGACCACGAGGTGGGCGGCTGCTTGATCTTCTCGTGGTTGTACAGGAGACCGAACTGGTCGGCGCCGATGCCGATGCCGTACCCGTCGTCCCGGCGGAAGCGCTTGTCGATGTCGGTGGCGTTGGACAGCGCCGAGTAGTCCAGCTTCGCCCACATCTTGTCGCCGATGCCCTGGATGGAACTCGGCGCGTTGAAGAAGCCGAAGTTGACGAGCGGCTGGTCCGGAGCCGCCTTCTTCTGGGCCAGCATCTTCGCGTAGCCGACGGTGTTGGACTGCTCGTAGATCTCGATCCGCACGTTGCGGTGCGCGGACTCGTACTCCTCGGCGAACTCCTTGGGCATCTTGCCCAGGTCGCCGCCGAGGAAGGCGAACATCGTCAGCTTGAGCTTGCCGCCCGAGCCGCTGGAGCCCGGCGTGCTCGGCGACACGCTTCCGCACGCGGAGGCGAACGTGAGCCCGCCGAGCAGTCCGGCGGTGCCCTTGAGCATCGAGCGGCGCGACAGGGAGTGGTCGGACATGACAGCCTCCAGATCAGTGGTCGAGAACGACTGCGGACGCGGGGTCCCAGCCGGCCTCGACGTCATCGCCGATCGACAGGTCGGGGTGGGTGTCCGCGGGCCGCTCGGCGGTGAGCAGAACGCCCGACGGCAGCCGTACGTGGTAGCGGAGACTGGCCCCCTGAAAGATCACGTCTTCCAGGCGGCCACGGAACCGGTTGGTGAACCGTTCGCCGATCCGGGCGCCGACGGCCACGTGCTCGGGACGCACCGACGCGATCCGGCCGGGCCGCGGAAGGCTGATGCTGATGCCGTCCGTCTCAAGGACGTCACCGCGTGAGACGCCTTCGAACAGGTTGGTGTCGCCGAGGAACGTCGCGGTGAACGTCGTCCGCGGGGAGCGGTACAGCTCGGCGGGTGAGCCGATCTGCTCGATCCGCCCCTCGTTCATGACCGCCATCCGGTCCGACATCGTCAGCGCCTCGATCTGGTCGTGGGTGACGTAGATGAAGGTGGTGCCGGAGTCGTGCTGGATGCGCTTGAGCGCCTGTTGCATCTGGACCCGGAGCCGCAGGTCGAGCGCTCCCAGCGGCTCGTCGAGGAGGAGCACGGCCGGTTCGCCCGCCAGCGCCCGCGCGATCGCGACCCGCTGCTGCTGGCCGCCGGACAGCTGGGCCGGGTGGCGCTTCTCGTAGCCGGTCAGCCCGACCAGTTCGAGCTTGGCGCGGACCGTCTCGGCGATCCGCTTGCGCGGCCAGCCGTGCAGGCGCGGCCCGAAGGCGACGTTGTCGGCGACGGTCAGGTGGGGGAACAGCGCGAGGCGCTGGAAGACCAGGTTCGTCGGCCGGCGGTGTGCCGGGCGGCCGCGCATCGACTCTCCGCGGATCCGCACCTCTCCGGAGGTGGGCCGCTCCAGTCCCGCCAGGATCCGCAGGGTCGTGCTCTTGCCGCAGCCGGAGGGGCCCAGAAGGGAGAAGAACTCCCCCCGGCCGACGGTGAGGGACACCTCTTCCACGCCGCGCGCGCCGCCCTCGTAGACCTTGCGGATGTCGCGCAGTTCGGCGTCCGGTACGTCGGGCGCCGTGGTGCCGGTCGTCCGCGTGTCGTTCCCTCCCGGGGCGTTCATGCGGACGCCTTCATCGCGGTGAACGCCACGTCGGCGGCGGCCACGATCCGCTCGATGTCCGCCTCGGTGTGCGCCGTGGACAGGGCCGCGTGCAGCAGGGGCTTGGCCGGCAGCAGGATGCCGTGCGCGCGTGCGGTCTCGTGCAGGATCGCGTAGCGGCGGGCGTCGGTCGCCATCGCGGAGCGGTAGCCCGTCGCGGCCCGGGGCAGGAAGTAGGGCTGGAAGTGCCCGCCCGCGCCGGCGAGCACCGCCGGGATGCCGTGGCGGGCCGAGAGCTCGGCGAACCCGTCCCGGAGCAGGCCGCCGAGCTTGTCCAGGTACTGCTGGGCCGTCCCGTCGGCGAGGAGGGGCAGCGTGGCCGCGGTGGCCGCGACCGCGCTTCCGTGCCCGTTGTAGGTGCCGACCCAGCCCACCGGGCCGCCCGCGGACGGGTCGGTGGCGGCGAGCAGTTCCGGCCGGCCCTCCACCGCCGCGATGGGATAGCCGTTGGCCAGCGCCTTGCCGTACGTGGTCAGGTCGGGGGTGATCCCGTACGTCTCGCGGGCGCCGCCCGGGGCGATACGGAAACCGGTGAGCAGCTCATCGAAGATCAGCACGATGCCGAGCTCCGCCGTGACCTCGCGCAGCCGCCGCAGGTACTCCGGAGTCGCCGGGATGTAGCCGATGTCGATGAGCACCGGCTCGACGACGACCGCGGCCAGTTCGTCCGCGTGCTCGCGCAGGAGCCGTTCGCCGGCCTCCACGTCGTTGAACGGCAGCACGACGGTGCCCGCGGCGGTGGCGGACAGGCCGGCCGAGCTCGGCGGGGCGGCCGGCCGTTCCGCCGGCCCGAGCTGGTCGGCGGACGGCCACGTGGACACCCACAGCGGGTCGAACCAGCCGTGATAGCCGCCCTCGGGCTTGGCGACCCGTTCCCGGCCGGTGTGGTGGCGGGCGATCGCCAGCGCGTGCATCAGCGCCTCGGTGCCGGTGTTGGCGAACCTGACCTGGCCGAAGCCGGGGATGATCGCGGCGAGCCGCTCCGCCGCCAGCACCGCGGCCTCGGTCTCCACGCCGGTGGTCAGGCCCGCGCGTACCGCCCCGGCCACGGCCTCGTCCACCTCGGCGCGGGCGTGGCCGAGCATCACCGACCCGTTGCCCATGGTGCAGTCCAGGTAACGGGTGCCGTCGACGTCCCACAGGTGGGCTCCCTCGGCGCGGGCGAAGTACGTCGGACGGGGAGCCTGGAACCGGGTGTTGGAGTGCACACCGCCCGGCACGTGCCGGCGCGCCCGCTCGAAGAGTTTCTCGGACTGGGTCATTGGCTGCTCCTGGACTTGGGTGACAGTCGGCCGGCCTCGGCGAGGAGGTCGGGCAGGCAGGTCGTGGCGCTCTCGCGGGTGAAGCGCGCGGACGGCCCGGCCACCGAGATCCCGCCCACCGCGTGGCCGTCGCGGTCCAGCAGCGGCGCGGCGCGGCAGCGCAGGCCCACGGTGTAGGTCTCCTCGTCGACCGCGTAGGCGTCGGCGCGGGCCGCCGCCATGTCCGGTCGCATCTCCCGCAGGACCTGCGGCGCGTCGTCCCCCACCGCCGCGCGCAGCACCGCCTCCTGCCGCTCGGCCGGCAGCCGCGCCAGCATCGCCTTGCCCATGGCCGACGTGTGCGGCGCGATGATGTCGCCGAGACGCGCCACCGCCCGCAGGGACTTCTCCGGCTCCTTGCGGGCCACCAGCACGATCTCGTCGCCCACGAGGAGCCCCGCGCTCACGCTCTCGCCGGTCCGCTCCGACAGCTCCTCCACCGCCGCCTTCAGCCGGTCGGCGTCGTGGATCTGGTCGAGCGCGTGCACGGCGACGTGCAGCATTCGCGGGCCCGCCACGTAACCGCTGCCGGGCAGGGCGACCAGGAAGCCCCGCTCGACGAGGAGGGCGACGAGTCTGGACGCGGTCGACGTCGGCACCCCGGCCGCGGCCGCGATGTCGGTCATCTGCAGGGGGACCCGCTCGTGCGTGACGGCGACGTCCAGCACGTCGAGGAGACGTCCGAGGTAGCTCGTCCGCGACTCGCCGTTCCCACTCAGTGGAAGATTGCTTCTGCTCATTGGGAGGGAAGCTAAGAGCTCTTAGCCCAAAGTGTCAATACTCTGGACAAACATCACTAGATCGCCCAAAAAATTCACACAGAGGTGACACGGGGCGAGAGGCGTCGCTACGGGGTCGCGGCGACGGTTCGCGCCCAGGCGGACAGGCCGCCGGGCGTGGCGATCTGGTCCCAGAGGCGGTGTGCGGCGCCCCGCAGGGCCGCGTCCCGATGACACTCGGCGGGGACGATCTCGGGCGGGCTCTGCCGGCGGAACCCCATGAGTCCCCGCCGGTAGGCGTCGTCGAAGGTCACCGAGGCCGCGTGGAGGGGCACCGCCAGTCCGCCCAGGGTCACCAGATCCGGGTCGAGGGCGTTCGCCAGACCGGCGATGCCACGGGCCAGAGCGCGCGCCGCCCGCTCCACCGCCTCCTGGGCCGCGCGGTCGCCCGCGGCACGGCCGATCACCTGCTCCATGTAGCGGCGTGGATCGTCGGGCTCCGGCTCACCGAGCGCGCGGGCCAGGGCGTGGCCGTCGAGTTCGGTGCCCCAGCAGCCGTACGCGCCGCACGGGCACCGCACGGCGGGATCCCCGAAGGGAAGGTGGCCGAACTCGGCGCCGGCGCCGGTGGCGCCCACGACGGGCGCCCCCCGGTCGATCAGCCCGCCGCCGAGGCCGGCCTCGATGGTGACGTGCACCGTGGTCCTGGAGCCGGGAGCGCCCTCCCTCACCGTGTCGGCGATCGCGGCGAGGGTGGCGTCGTTGTCCACGATGACCGGGACGCCGTCGACGCCGAGCGCCTGAAGGTCGATGCCGTTCCACCGCAGCATCGACGAGTCGGCCACGCGGCCGTCGCGGACGACGCCCGCGACCGACACGCCGATCCCGCGCAGCCGGGTCCCGTATCGCTCCCTCAGCGCGTGCAGCCGGCCCCGGACGTCATCGAGCACGGCGGGCGCGGAGGCGGACCCGTACCGGTGGTCGCTCGTCTCGTGAAGGCGGCCGTCGAGCGTGCCGACGGCGAGCCGCCACGTGCCCCGCTGGACGTCGACGACCGCGACGACCGGGCCCTCGGGATGGGGAACGAGCCGGTGTTTCGGCCGCCCGCGGGTGCCCGCCGGCAGCGGGACCTCCGCGACGAGACGCGCCGCCTCCAGCCGGCCCATGAGGTCCGTGGCCGAGCTGCTGCTCAGCCCGAGGGTCGCCGCGAGCCGGGACCTGGTGATCGCGGGATGGCGGCGGAACTCCCCCACGACCAGCGCGGGCAGCACCCACCGGGTGTCGCCGGTGCCGGTCGCGCGGACGGTTGCCACGGTTCTCCTCGGAGAATATTCTCGGGCTTCGAGTTTAATATACGCGGAGGTCGCCATGCCCGCAGTCGCCCCGTGGTCCGGCCGGGTGCGCCGATGACGGCGCGGTCGCCCCTTCCGGCCCTCGCCGCCCTCGCGTCCGGGACCTTCGCGATCGGGGTGACGGAGTTCGTCGTCACCGGTCTGCTGCCGGAAATCGCCCGCAGTTACACGGTGTCGATCCCCACGGCGGGGCTGCTGATCTCCGGTTACGCGATCGGAGTCGTCGTCGGTTCGCCCGTGATGACCGCGCTCGTCCTGCGGATGCCGCGCCGGCGGGTTCTGATCGGCCTGCTGCTCCTCTTCGTGGCCGGCAACGTCCTGTCCGGCCTGGCGCCCGACTTCGCCACGATGATGGCCGGCCGGGTCGTCGCCGCCCTGTGCCACGGCGCGTTCATCGGCATCGCCTCGATCGTGGCCGGAGACCTGGTCACCCCCGAACGGCGGTCCCAGGCGATCGCGGTGATGCTCACCGGACTCACCGTCGCGAACGTTCTGGGCGTCCCCCTCGGGACCCTCCTCGGCCAGTTGTCCGGCTGGCGCTCGACGTTCTGGGCGATCAGCGGCCTGGGCGTGCTCGCGATTCTCGCGATCGCGTGGCGGGTTCCGCCGACGCGCGCGGACCGGGGGGTGCGCCTGCGCGGGCAGCTTCGCGGGTTCCGGCGCGCGCAGGTCTGGCTGGCCCTGACCATGACGGCCCTCAGCTTCGGTTCGGTGTACGCCACGCTCACCTACGTCGCGCCGCTGATGACCGAGCGGGCCGGCTTCGCGAGCACGGACCTGACCTGGATACTCGCCGTCTTCGGCTGCGCCCTCGTCGTGGGCAACCTCGTCGGCGGCCGGGCGGCCGACCGGGCCCTCATGTGGACTCTCTGCTCGGCCCTGCCGGCGCTCACCGCGACGTTCGTCGTCTTCTTCTTCGGCGTCGACGGGCCGGTGACCGCGCTGCCGATCTTCCTGGTCATCGGGTTTCTGGGGTTCGCGACCGTACCCGGCCTGACCACTCGCGTCATCACCAGCGCCGGCGACGAGGGCGAGGTGCTGGCGTCGTCGGCCGCCGTCGCCGCCTTCAACCTCGGGAACGCCGCCGGCGCCTACCTGGGCGGGCGGGTGATCGCGTTCGGCTGGGGATATCCGTCGACGTCCCTGGTCTCGGCGACGATGTCGGCTCTCGCGTTCTGCGTCGCGCTCGCGAGCGCCGGTCTGTCCGCGCGTACCCGCCGCTCCGCGGATCTCCCGGTCGTCACGGGACCATCCAGGACAACGGGCCGGACGCCATCAGGTAGACCAGGCCGGTGAATCCGACGAGGCAGCCGACGCTCCACGGGAAGGTGCGCCGGAAGAGCGTCCCCTCCCGGCCCGCCATTCCCACGGCCGCCGCGACCATGGCGAGGTTCTGCGGGCTGACCAGCTTGCCCAGCACGCCCGCCTGGCTGTTGGTCGCCGCGAGCAGCACCGGGCTCACCCCGATCCGGCCCGCCGCCGCCACCTGCACGGCGCCGAAGAGCGCGTTCGCCGACGTGTCGGAGCCGGTCGCGGCCACGCCGAGCCAGCCGAGCGCCGGGGACAGCAGGACGAACGCGCTGCCCGCGCCGGCCGGCCAG
>NZ_JBHLZP010000240.1:0-12467 GCF_042429965.1 Actinoallomurus acaciae | reverse complement strand
GCCCACGCGTTGCGCGGCCACGGCGCGCCGGCGCGGACGCCGGCCACGCCGGCGCCTTCCGCGGCGCTCAAGGTCATGACCTGGGCGACCTGCGCCGACGGCGCTCCCCCGCCGGATCCGGGCAAGGCGGACGCCATCTGCGTCAACGGACGTCAGACCGACAAGGTGGCGTACGGGATCCGCTGGCACATGCGCGCCGTGGCCGGCCTGCACGTGGTCTTCCTCCAGGAGCTGTGCTCGGCCGACCTGGACCTCCTGGAACGCCTCGACGGGATGACCGGCTGGCGGTTCCGTTTCGCCCCGATCCTCGACCAGGGCAGCGGGGCGACGCCGAACGCCGAGCCCGGACCGCGCCTGTGTCATCCGCAGAACGGCGTCTCGCGCGGTTACTTCGGCATCGCCGTCGGCGTGCACGAGAACACCTCGTTCGACGTCCGCTCCTACCCGGACTCCGACGTCCCCCGCACGCGGGACCGCTGGGGGCACTGGAACGTCCGCCAGGTCGCCGTCTGCGCCACGGTGCCGACGTACCGGGCCAAGGTCTGCGGCACCCAGTTGACGCCGCTGCTCGGCCAGGACCCCGCGGCCCCGGACGCGTTCTGGAAGGCCCAGACGGCGCAGGTCAAGGACCTGATCAAGAACGCGGGTTCCCAGGGCCGCGTCGTGGTCGGCGGCGACCTCAACTCGATCGCGCCGGACGCCAACGGGGGCGCCGGCGACCGCAGCCCGCTGGTCCCGCTGTACCGGACCTACCAGGAGTGCGACCAGTCCGTCCAGGGCGGCGCGCGCACCGGACGCGGCACCTACCAGCACGCGGACGGCACACGAGGCGCCAAGCTCGACTACCTCTTCGTACCGCGCGATGCCTCGGTCTCCTGCGCCGTCTCGTCGCAGCACGTGAAGACGTCGGACCAGGTGCCGGTGGTCGCCACCGTGACGTTCCCCGCGTCCTGACCCGCAGGCCTCCCCGGTCAGCCGGTGACCGGCAGGTCCATCGGGACCGGGGTGGGGCGCGGTGCCTCTTCGACGGGCGCCGTGGACGGCGTGCCGCCGGCCGAGGCGGAGGAGCTCTTCGTGCCGGGCACGGTCGGCGTCGGGGCCGGCTTGCCGTCCGCGCGTCCGCAGGTGGCGGAGGCGAGATCGATGGTCTGGACGCTAGTGCCGATCGAGATGTCCAGCTCCAGGGCGACGACCGTCAGCGTGCCGTCCGGGTTGTGCACCTGCTTGTTGGGCGTCACGCGCAGCCCGAAGCCCCGGGTCGGGATGACGATGTCGGTGTTGGGCGGGCCGCCGATCGGCACGTCGTGGCCCGCCACCGAGATGTCGGCGAGGCGGGCCGAGCCGACGCCGTTGTCGCATTTCGCGGCGATCGTCTGCGCGGAGAGCAGCCCCGTGGGGAGCTTCGTCTTGAGCCCGGGGTGGCTCAACCGCAGGTCCAGGACGCTGGCCGACGCGTGGTGGCCCTTGGCCTCCACGGTGAACAGCGCGAGGTTGAACACCGGGTTCTTCGGGAGTTCGAGTGCCTTGCGGCTCGGCTGGGTCGCGGAGGTCACCGCCGGCTGGGCCGGAATGGCCAGCGCGCCGCCGGCGTAGATGCCGTAGGCCGAGCTTGCGGGGCCGGACGCGGAGGCCGGAATCGCCACCGACAGGGGTACGGCCAGTGTGCAGGCGAGGGTCGCGCACTTCGTCAGACGCGTCGAGCGCATGAATTCTCCCGGGGGGGACGGAGAGAGGCGGTACCTGACCGTACCAGTCAAGCGGTACGTCAATGTACCAATCGGCCGGTGCGGCGGCTACGGGAACACCGCCCCCGGCGTCGTCCCTCTCCTGACGCGATCATCGCGACTTACGCGCCGCCCGCAGGTGGTGGCTGACGTCTCCGACGAGGTCGATGTGCACGCGCCGCTCGGCGAACCGCCAGCGCTCTTCGTCGCAGGCGAACCGGTCGTGGTAACGCCCGACGGCGATGGGTTGCAGGGGCAGTTCGGGCAGCGCCTGGTACACGGTGACGTAGGACCGCGCGGCGGCCGTGGCCCCGTCGAGCTCGATGATGACGTTGGTGATGACGTGCTTGGTCCGCGGCGTGCCGTCGTCGTAGACGATCAGCGTGCGGCGGAACATCTCCTCGACGGCGTCCGCCCCGCTCACCGGTGAGCCGCTGCCGGTGAAGGTGGCCCCGGCCAGGAGCGCACCGGCCCCGGCGAAGTCACCACCGTCGACGAGCTCGGCGTACCGCGCGATGAGGTTCTCGATGGCCCGGTGACTCGCCGCCGGGTCGAGCCGGGCGTGCGGGGGCGTGGTCGGGGACACGGTCACTCCTGGAGGGGTCGAAGGTAGCCGACCGGCGCCCGCACGGGCCCGGCGCCTATCGGTGGGCGAGAAGGGCGATGGAGGCCTGGACGGCGACCTCGGTGACGTCGCGTACGCGGCCGCTGTCCTCGACCGTGATGGCGGTCAGTTCGCGCAGGCCGCCGAGGAGCATGATGGTCAGCTGTCGCGAGACCGGGCCGGGGCCGTTGGCGCGCCACTCGTCGTTGTCGCAGAGTGTCTGGATCATGGCGACGAAGGCCTCTGTCGAGTCGCGCTGCAGGCGGCGTGAGGCGTCGCCCAGGGAGGGCACGTCGCGGATCCAGCTCAGCATGATCGCGGGCTCGGCCTCCGCGCAGTCGATCCACTCCTCGATCGCCTGGCGCACCTGGGCCTTCCACGGGGCGGCCGGGTCGACGGCGGCGAGGATCCGCTCGATCATCTCCGCGTTCGCGGCGGTGAGGAGCGCGACGAAACAGGCCTCCTTGCCGGCGAAGTACTCATAGAACGTCCGCCGGGAGGTGCGGGCGCGCCGGACGATGTCGGCGATCGTGGTGTTGCGGTAGCCCTGTTCCTTGATGGACGCGACGAGGCCGTCGAGCAGCCGGCGGCGGAAACGGTCGGCGTCGTCGTACGCGGTCGCCGTCTCGTCGTGAGGGCGCCGGACAGTGCTCATCGGGTTCACCCTAAACCTCTCACCTCGCAGGAGGCCTTGAACGAGATGGTACGGCGGCGTACCGTGCGGCTGGTACCGTCGCGTACCCAACGGGAAGGTGCCATCGGACATGACGACCGCGACGCTCCCCCCGGGCCCGCCGAGTCCCCGGTTCCTCCAGGGCCTCTTCGCCCTGCTCGCTCCCATGCGCGGGATGCGGCGGATGCGCGACCGGTACGGGGACGCGTTCTCCGTCAACGTACCGGTCTTCGGCCGGGCCACGGTCATCAGCGACCCGGCTCAGGTCAAGCAGTTGTTCACCGCGGGCCCCGACGTCGTGGAGAACGTCGAGCCCAACCTCGGACGCGTGCTCGGGCCCGGCTCACTGTTCGCGCTGACCGGCACCGAACACCGCAAGCAGCGCAAACTGCTGGTCCCGCCCTTCCACGGCCGCCGGCTCGCCGCGTACGAGCAGATCATCGAGGAGGAGGCCGTGCGCGAGATGGCCTCCTGGCCGCAGGACCGGCCGTTCGCCACACTGCCGTCGATGATGCGCATCACGCTGAACGCCATCCTGCGCGCGGTGTTCGGCGCGGAGGGCGCGGAGTTCGCCCGGCTGCGCGCGCTGCTCCCGCCGGCCGTCACCCTCGGCTCCCGGCTGGCCGTCCTCCCCCTCCCCAGGGCCGATCTCGGCCGGTGGAGTCCCTGGGGGCGGTTCTGGATCATGCGCCGCGAGTACGACGCGATCGTCGAGACGCTGATCGCCAAGGCGGAGGAGGACGACCTCGACCGGCGGGACGACGTCCTCGCGCTGCTGCTGCAGAGCCGCTACGAGGACGGCTCCCGGATGAGCCACGGCGAGATCTCCGACGAGCTGCTCACCCTGCTCGTCGCCGGGCACGAGACGACGGCGACCACCCTCGCCTGGGCGGTCGAACGGCTCCGCCGGCACCCGGACGTGCTCGGCGAGCTCGTCGAGGAGAACGACGCGGGCGGCCGTGAGCTGCGCGAGGCGACGATCCTGGAGGTGCAGCGCACCCGCCCGGTCATCGACCTCGTCGGGCGGCAGGTGACGGCCGACGTCTTCGAGCTCGGGCCGTGGGTCCTGCCGAAGGGGTCCACGGTGCTGGTCGGCATCTCCCTGATCCACGACGACGAGTCGGTCTTCCCGAACCCGCGGGCCTTCGACCCGCACCGCTTCGTCGAGGCGAAGCCGGACCTGTACCAGTGGATCCCGTTCGGCGGCGGCACGCGACGCTGCGTCGGCGCGGCGTTCGCGACCATGGAGATGAACGTCACCCTGCGCACGCTGCTGCGTGACTTCACGCTGGTGCCGACGGCCGGACGCGACGAACGCTGGCACTCGCGCGGCGTCGCCAACGCCCCGGCGAAGGGCGGCCTCGCGGTCGTACACCGCCGGCGATCCCCCGCGTCGCCGCGAACGACGACCACGGCCGGAGCCCGGCCATGACCGAGCACGTCGACGTCCTGATCATCGGCGCCGGCCTGTCCGGCATCGGCGCGGCGCACCACCTCCAGTCGGCCTTTCCGGAACGGACCTACACGATCCTGGAGGCGCGCGGCACGATCGGCGGCACCTGGGACCTGTTCCGGTATCCCGGCGTCCGGTCGGACTCGGACATGAACACCCTCGGGTACCGGTTCCGGCCGTGGACGCAGGCGAAGGCCATCGCCGACGGCCCGTCGATCCTGCGCTACATCCGCACCACCGCCGCCGAGGCCGGCATCGACCGGCACATCCGGTTCGGGCACCGGGTGGTCCGCGCGGAGTGGTCCAGCGCGGACGCCCGCTGGACGGTCGAGGCGGTCCACGACGGCGAGACGGTACGGCTGACCGCCCGCTTCCTGTACGCCTGCAGCGGCTACTACCGCTACGACGCCGGCCACACGCCGCACTTCCCCGGCGTCGAGCGCTTCGGGGGCACCGTCGTCCACCCGCAGCACTGGCCCGACGACCTCGACTACGCCGGCAAGGACGTCGTCGTGATCGGCAGCGGCGCGACGGCGGTGACGCTCGTGCCGGCGATGGCCGAGCGGGCGGCTCGGGTGACGATGCTGCAACGCTCGCCGACGTACATCATGGCGCTGCCCTCCGAGGACGCGATCGCCAACGGTCTGCGGCGGCTGCTCGGGGACCGCCGCGCGTACCCGATCACGCGGTGGAAGAACGTCGTGGTGACCACGCTGTTCTATCGGCTCAGCCGGCGCCGGCCGCGCGTGGTCCGCTCGATCATCCGCAGGGCGACGGCGCGGCTGCTGCCGCCGGGGTACGACGTCGACACCCACTTCAGACCGCGGTACCAGCCGTGGGACCAGCGGCTGTGCGTCGCGCCCGACGGTGACCTGTTCGCCGCCATCCGCGACGGGCGCGCGTCGGTGGTCACCGACCGGATCGAGCAGTTCACCGAGACCGGGCTGCGTCTCGCGTCCGGCGCCGAACTGGCGGCCGACATCGTCGTCACCGCCACCGGCCTGCGGCTGCTGGCGTTCGGCGGCGTGCGCATCGCCGTCGACGGCCGTGACGTCGTGCTGTCGGAGACCATGGCGTACAAGGGCATGATGCTCAGCGGCGTGCCGAACCTCGCCTTCACGATCGGGTACACCAACGCCTCGTGGACCCTCAAGGCCGACCTGGTGAGCGAGTACGTCATGCGGCTGCTGCGCCACATGGACGCCCACGGGTACGACCGGTGCGTCCCGGACAACGACGACCCCACCGTGGCCCGACGTCCGCTGATGGACTTCCAGGCGGGGTACGTCCTGCGCTCCATCGACGAGTTCCCCAAGGCCGGGTCGCGGCCTCCGTGGCAGCTCGGCATGAGCTACGCGCACGACCTGCTCAAGCTGCGGTACGGCCGCATCGACGACGGCGCGCTCCGGTTCTCACGCCGGTCCGTGACCCGGGAGACCGTGCCCGGTTCCCCATGACCGACTCGCGAACAGACGGGACAGGACCGTGAAAGCACAGATCGACTCCGGACGCTGCCAAGGGCACGGCCGGTGTTACGACCTCGCCCCCGACCTGTTCGGGGACGACGACGAGGGTTACGGGACGGTTCTCGGCGACGGTGTCGTGCCGGCCGGCGGGGAGCCGGACGCGCGGCTGGCGGCGTCGAACTGTCCCGAGCGCGCGATCGATCTTCTCGAAGAGGGCTGACATGACCGACCGGTTCGACAAGAACTACGCGGAGTTGCGCGACGACCAGCTGGCCGGCACGCGCAACGAGATCGTCACCGGCCCGGTCGCGGACTGGGCGACCGACTTCTCCCACCTGGAGCCGGAGTGGGCCGCCGACCCGTACCCGATCCAGGACGACCTGCGGGGGCGCTGCCCGATCGCGCACACCGACCGGTTCGGCGGCGGGTGGCTGCCGACGCGTTATGAGGACGTCGCGGCGATCGCGTACGACACCGAGCGCTTCTCCTCGCGGTCGATCATCATGAGCAACTTCCGGCCGCTGCGTGAGCTGGCGCCGGTGGGCGGCACCCCGCCGATCTCCTCCGACCCGCCGTTCCACCAGCACGCGCGCAAGCTGCTGCTGCCGGCCTTCACCAAGACCGCGGTCGGGCGGCTGGAGCCGGCCACGAGGGCGTTCTGTCACTCCCTGATCGACGGGCTCGCCGGGCAGGACGTCATCGACGCCGCCCGCGACTACGCCCAGCACATCCCGATGCGCGTCATCGGCGACCTGCTCGGCTTCCCCCCGGAGGACGGGCCGCGGTTCCGCGAGTTCGTGGAGAACACGCTCGAAGGCGTCAACCTGCCGCCGGAGGAGCGCATCGCGCGGATGGAGCAGCTGTTCGACTACCTGCTCGAACAGATCCGCGACCACGTCGCGAACCCCCGTGAGGACCTGACGAACTACCTCATCGAGGCCGAGTTCGGCGGCCAGAAGCTGGAGCCGTCCCACGTCGCGGGCACGATGGCCCTGCTGCTCATCGCCGGCATCGACACGACCTGGAGCGCGATCGGCGCGTCGCTGTGGCACCTGGCCAAGACCCCCGCCGACCGCGAGCGGCTCGTCGCCGAGCCCGGCCTGCTGCCCACCGCCATGGAGGAGTTCCTCCGGGCCTACGCGCCGGTCACGATGGCGCGTCTGGTCAAGGAGGACATGCACTGGTCGGGCGTGGACATGAAGGCCGACGACTGGGTGCTGCTGTCCTTCCCCGCGGCCAACCGCGACCCCGCGCAGTTCGACCGCGCCGACGAGGTCGTGATCGACCGGGAGGTCAACCGGCACGCGGCGTTCGGGCTGGGCATCCATCGCTGCGTCGGCTCGCACCTGGCGCGCATGGAGCTGCGGGTCGCCCTGGAGGTCTGGCTCGAACGCATCCCGGCCTTCACCCTCGACGACCCGTCCGCGGTGACCTGGGCCGCCGGCCAGGTCCGCGGGCCCCGCTCCCTTCCGGTACGCGTCGGCTGACGGGCTCGCGAACCGCCACGTCAGCGCCGGTCGGCTACGCTCTATGACAAACGTCATGGAAGGCGGGCGTCCATGCCGAACGAGGAGTGGCCACCACGGGAGCGGATGGTCTACAGCGCGGTGCAGCTGATGCGGTCGCGCGGGGTGTCGGCGACCGGCGTACGTGACGTGGTGGCGCACGCGAAAGCGCCGCGCGGGTCGTTCCAGCACTACTTCCCCGGGGGCAAGGACCAACTCGTCGGGGAGGCCCTGGCCTGGTCCGCCGACTTCGCGGCGCGGCGGGTCGCCTCGTACGGGCGGCACGCCGAGAGCCCGTCGCCATCCGGGCTGTTCGCGTACATGGCACGGCAGTGGCGGGAGGAGCTCACCGCGCGCCGCTACGAGCGCGGGTGCCCCATGATGGCGACCGCCACGGAGCTGGCCGGCGGCGACTCTCCGGTCAACGAGCCGCTGCGCGCCGCCACCGGCCGCTGGGAGCAGGCCGTGGTGGACGAGCTGGTGCGCATGGGCGTGCCGGCGGAGCGGGCGCGGGGCCTGGCCACCGTGATGATCAGCGCGCTGGAGGGCGCGATCATGATGGCGCGGGTGTGCCGCGACGTCGGCCGGCTCGACACCGTCGTCAGCGAGCTCGCGCCGATGCTGGACTCCTACGCCGGTTGAGCGGCGGCGCCGGGACGGCCACGTCGACCGTCACGTCGCAGCCCGACGCGCTGCTCGCCACGACGCCCATGTGGGCGCACACGTACGCGACCAGGGACGGCTGCGACCGGCAGAGCTCGAGACGCACCCGCTCCACCCCGGCGACGTGGGCGTCGGTGAACAGCCGGGCGAGCAGCAGCCCGCCGACGCCCCGGCGCTGCCAGGCGTCCTCGACCAGGACGCCCACCTCGTGGACGCTCGGGTCGCCGGGCACGGGGCCCGCGCTGGCGAGGCCGACGAGACCGCCGGCGCCCGGCGGTCCGGCGACGAACGCCCGGTGCCGCCCGTCGAGACAATGTCGCAGGTAGAACGCTGGAATCTCGGTGACGGGGCCGTGGAAGCGGCGATAACGGGTCTCGCGGGAGCAGCGCCCGAACATCGCCGCGAGCGCCGCGGCGTCCTCCGGCCGCACGGCCCGGATCACGCCCGTACCCCCTCGGCCTGCCGGGCCGTGCGTTCCTCGATCGCCCGGACGACCGCGACCATGTCCGCCTTGCCGTGGCCCAGCGCGACGGTCTCGTCGTACAGGGCGTGGCAGACGTCCAGCAGCGGCGAGGCCAGGCCGGACTCGCGTGCGGCGCCGGCGACCAGCCGGTTGTTCATCAGGACGTCGGCGGCCGCGGCCTGGGCGGCGAAGTCCTGGTCGAGGAGCTTGAGCGCCTTCACCCGGGAGACCGCGCTCGCCATCGGCCCCGTGTCGAGCACCTCCACGAACCGCCGCATGTCCAGGCCGTGCCGCTCGGCGAAGTGGGCCGCCTCGGCCAGGCCGGTGACCATCGTGATCAGGTACAGGTTGACGGCGAGCTTCATGTGCAGGGCCCCCGGGACGGCTCCGCAGACGGTCGTCTCGTGGCACAGGGGCGCCAGCAGCGGGCGCACCGCCCGTACCGCGGTCTCCTCGCCGGCCAGCATGGCGACGAGCCGTCCCTCCTCGGCGGGCGTGCGCGACCCGGAGACCGGGGCCTCGACGTAGGCGCCGCCGGCCGCGCGGACGTCGGCCTCCAGCCCGCGCGAGTACGCGGGCGAGGTGGTACCCATATGTACGATCGTGCGTCCCGCGACGCGAGCCCCGAAGTCCGGGGTGGCCCGGGCCAGCACCTGATCGATGGCCTCCTCGCCCGCGAGCATGAGGATGACGATCCGGGTGCGGCCGAACAGTTCGGCGGGGTCCGCGGCGACCCGCGCGCCGGCGGCGCGAAGCTCCTCGCACCTGGCGGCGGTGCGGTTCCAGACGACGAGCGGCGTCCCCGCGCGGGCCAGGTTGAGCGCCATGGGCCGCCCCATGAGCCCCAAGCCGACGAAGCCGATGTCCATGCGCCCTCCCGCGTGGCCGGTTATGACGGTCGTCATGATAATCATGACAGCTGTCATAGTCCACGTCGCCGTACGGTGCGGACCGCGTCGTGGTGGACCTGGCGACACCCTGCGGCCGGCGGTCCAGCCGCACCCGAGGACGCCTCCTGGAGCCAGGGCGCGCGGCCCGCCGCCGCCGCAGGCTTGGTCTCACCGGAACGAACAGAGGAGACCACGATGAACGTCGAATCGCACGAGATCGCCGCCCTGGCCCAGCGGCTGCTGCGTCCCGACCAGGTCGCGCTGGAGGAGAACGAGCGCGACCACGCCCGCCACCGTGTCCAGGACGCGATGCACGCCGGTTCGCTGGACGACGAGCGCGCCGCGACCGCCCTGGCCCGCGTCGCGACCGCCCGTACCCGCGGTGACCTGCGCCGGGCGATGCGCGTCGTGCCGGGAGGGGCCGCACCTTCCGGCCTGATCAACGCTCTGCGCGGGGTGAGCGCCCTGTGGCTGGGCGGCACGGCGGTGCAGTTCGCCGTCTGGGCGCTGGTCATGCTGGCCGGCCTCCACTGGACCGAACCCTGGTGGCTGTGGACGCTGGTCACCGGCCCGTTCCTGGTCGGCCCGCTGTGGTGGCTCAGCGAGACGTACTACCGCCCGGCCCCCGCGGCGGCCCGGGTCATCGGCTCGGCCGGCGACCCGTCCCAGGGATGATCCGCGCGTCCCCGGCCGGCCGCCCGCGGCCGGCCGGTTCGCCGCGCCGGGAGGGGCTAGGAGCGCACGCGGAACCACAGGTTCGTCACGTGCGGCTCCGCGGTGACGCGGATCTGTTCGAGGTCGACCGCACCCCCGCGCTGCCGGTCGAACACGCGAACGCCGTCGCCGAGCATCACCGGGGCGACGAGCATGAGGATCTCGTCCAGCACTCCGGCCTCCAGGCACTGCCGGGCGACGTCGGCGCCGAGGACGTTGACGTACTTGTCCCCCGCCGCAGCCTTGGCTGCCTTGACGGCGGTGTCCAGGTCACCGACGAACGTGACGTCCGGGATCACCGTGTCGGGCACGTGGTGGGTGAGGACGAACTGCGGCCCCTCCCAGCCGCCGCCGAACGCCTTGCCCGCCTTGTCGGTCCCCCGGTGCGGGTCGTCGCCGCCGAAGGTGCGGCGGCCGACGAGGAGGGCGCCGATCCGGCCGATCAGCTCGTCGACCTCCGGGTTCGGGCCGAGGTGGCGCGTGAGCCAGGACATGTCGCCGCCGGGACCGGCGATGAAGCCGTCAAGGGACATCGTGGCCGAATACAGCAGCTTTCCCATGGGGCACCTCCGTGGAAGCGGTCGGATACCCCTGTTGAGACGGCGGGCGGTGGAGAAACTCATCGATGCGCGGACGGCAGCTCCAGCGGCAGGCCGAACGCCGGGAACAGACCGGGATCGTGGAAGGCGGTCGCCTCCACGATCAGGTCGCCCTCGATCCGCAGGACACCGATCGCGGCGGCGCGATAGACCGGCGATGAGGGCTCGCGCAGATAGGCCGCCACGGCCGGCTGCCGGTTGGCCGCGGCCGGCCGCATCGCGAACCGCCCCACGTACGCCGGAGAGGCCGGGTCCCAGCCCGCGGCCAGCGCCTCCAGGACGGCGTCGCGCCCCTGGAACCACATCGGGTACGGCGGCATCGTCGTCCGTACGTCCTCGGCGAGCAGACCGGCCATCGCGGTCAGGTCGGCGTGTTCGACCGCGTCCATGTACCGCCGCAGCACCGCGCGCTCCCGTGGTGTGGGCTCGGCCGGCGCCCGCCAGTCGAGGCGGCGTTCGGGCAGGTGTTCGCGCATCGTCGCGCGGGCCCGCTGGAGCGCGCTGTTCACCGAGGCCACGCTGCCGTCGAGGTGCTCGGCGGTCTGCCTGGCCGACCAGCCGAGGACGTCGCGCAGGATCAGCACGGCCCGCTGCCGCGGCGGCAGGTGCTGGATCGCGGCCAGGAAGGTCAGCTCGATCGTCTCGCGGGTCACCGCCGCCGCCTCCGGCTGCGCCTCGGCCGGCGCCGGCAGGTCGGGGAACGGCTGCAACCAGGCGATGTCCGTACGCGGTGGGCGGCCGGCCCTCGGGTCGGAGGGGCCCTCGACGTCGTGCGGCAGCACCCGGCGGGCCCGTCCGTCGAGCGCGTCGAGACAGGCGTTCGTCGCGATGCGGTACAGCCAGGCGCGGAACGTCGAGCGGCCCGCGAAGCCGCCGAGGTTCTTCCACGCGCGCAGGAACGTCTCCTGGACCAGGTCCTCGGACTCCTCCAGCGAGCCCGTCATCCGGTAGCAGTGCACCCGCAGCTCATGCTGGTGGCGCGCGACGAGCGCCGCGAACGCCGACTCGTCACCGGCCCGAGCGGCGGCCACGACCGCGTCGCCGTCTGTCGTGCCCATGGCCTGACAGTAGCCGTCGGTGCCGGTTGTGCGGGCTGAGATGTCGGTCTCTCAGCGCCGGCGAGGGCGGCGGCGGTGGCTCGTGTCGCACAGCGGGAAGCGCCGGCTGCGGCCACAGGCGCAGATCGCGACCATGAAACGGTCGGAGACGACCGTCGTACCGTCCGCGAGAACGATCTCGACCGGTCCCTCCACCAGGACGGGACCGGCCGGCACGACGACGACGCGCCTGCGGCCCGCGCCGGGGTGTCCGCGAGGGTCCGGGCTCGGCTCACCGTCGCCGTTCACCGCGGATCACCACCAGTTCCTCATAGCGCTGTTCCGGGCCGATCAGCCCGCGCTCCTCCAGGTCGCGGGCCCGTGCCATCATACCGGCCCGAACGGCTGGCGGCGGCGCGCGCCAACGGTCACGCGCAGGCCGGCCGTACGGAGGAGGTCGACGGTGCTCTCGATCCCGCACAGGGCCGACTGGACCATCAGCAGCGTGCCGCCCGGGGCCAGCAGCGAGGGGGCCGCCGCGCAGAGCCGGTCCAGGACCACGCGCCCGCCGGCGCCGCCGTCCCAGGCGTGTGCCGGCCCGCGCGGCCGGGCGGTGCCGGTGGAGCAGACGTACGGCGGGTTGGCGATGATCACGTCGAACGCCTCATCGCGGACG
>NZ_JBHLZP010000239.1:0-18145 GCF_042429965.1 Actinoallomurus acaciae | reverse complement strand
CCTCCGTGGCGCGCCACAGGGCGGCCGGGCCCGTGCCGGGCTGCTGGGGGAAGCCCTGCGCGCCGAAGCGCGACACGCGCGCCGCCGCGAACAGCCGGTAGCCGGCCAGCTCGGGGTCGGTGAAGCAGTTCATGAGCCGGCCGCGCAGCCCCGGCGGCAGCGGCGCGCTGGGCAGCAGGGCGTACACCTTGCGCGGCGCGATGTTCTCCGGCAGGTGCCGGGCGCACCTCTGGCATTCGAGCGAGTGACGGACCAGGGTCTCGCGCAGATCGTCGTCGATCTCGTCCTTGCGGGGGCGCAGGAGCGCCGCGCGCCGCGAGCAGCCGTCCAGGCCGTCGTGCGCGAGGATCTCCGCGATGAGCGCGGCCTCCAGCAGCACCGCGGCCTGGCCCAGCAGCTCGCCGACCTCCCGGGCTCGCAGTCCGACGACGAGCGCGATGTCGGAGTCGGTCAGGCCGTGCCGGTGCCGCAGGTCGAGCAGTTCGCGGCTCAGCGGCGGCAGCCCGGTGACCGCGCGCCACGCCATCAGCCGCAGGTCGACGTCGTCCTGATCGTGCCGGGCCACCGGCAGATCGGGCTGAACCGGGCCGGCCGGCCGCCGCCGGCGGCACTCGATCCGCGCGAGCGAGTAGAGCCACGGGCCGAACCGGCCGGGACTGCGCAACCGGCCGACGTGCGCCTCGGCGCACATGAGGGTGTCGCGGAACGCCACCTGCGCGGCATCGCCGTTGCGCAGCTGGAACCAGCAGTATCCGTAGAGGCCTTCGGCGTAGGCGTCGTAGACCGCACCCATGGCGATCGGGTCACGTGATCGCAGCGCCTCGACCAATAGCCGGTCTTCCATGGCGCTGAAGTTAAAACCTTTTACGCCCCATCTTCAACACTTTCCCGAAGAGCCGTAGAAGATTATTCGGAGCGCCACAGAAAAGTAGCTTTAAAATGCGTTTCCTTATTCCCCTAAGCTGCTGTTTATCGGTCTATGACGGCTTTGCACCATCTGAGCGCTGTCTGCGGGGACAAGGAGGGAAATATGCCAGCGACCAGCGCAGACGGCGTGCGACGGCATGTCGATCATGTCGGCGGAGCCTCTCTCGGCACGCTCTCGAGGACGGCGGTCAGCCGGTGACCCGCGCGATTCCCGCCATCGCACAGCCCGCTTCGAGCTCGGTAAGACCGAATGCGGCGATCGGCCCCAAAGCCCCCGTTTCCGCCATTCCCCTTGAGGCCTGACAAGCGGCCCAGGAAAGGGCGCCGGCCGTGAACTCATAGGGATCTCCGCCGGAAAGGTGAACGTCCGTGAGCAGTGATCCCTCGGCGTCGTAGGCGATCGCGACGATGCGCGAGGTCAGCGTGCTCTTCCCGGCTCGACGCCGCGCCACGCGCGCCAGCGTGCCGAGGGCCGCCCGCGCGCCGAACGCGCCGACCCGCCCGCGGGCGGCCAGCCTCGTGGCGCGGCCGAACCAGCCCAGATAGACGTTGACCTCGTACAACGCCGGGTAGGACGCGGGCAGCCCGAAGTGCTCCGAAGCGCCGATCGACAGGCCGGGCCGGGACCGGCCCGCCACCTGGAACTCGCGGACCCGCGGGCGCCGCACCTCGTGGATGCGCCCGCGGAAGGTGTACATCCGGGCGGTGGCCACGCCGGCGACCGACTGCAGGCCCGACGCCGTCAGGCCGCGCCACAGGTCGCCGCCGCCGACGAAGTAGCCGATGTCGACGCGGAAGCCCTCGTCGCCGACCCGGTCGAGGGCGAGACCCGCGGCGAGGTTGCCCGAAACGTAGTCGTAGCCGAACGCGGTGATCAGTGCCGACCGCGTCGCGCGGGGCCCGTAGGACTCGAAGACCTCACGGATGAAGGGCGGCTCGCCGGTGGAGTCGAGGTAGTGCGCGCCCGCGTCGACCGCGGCGTCCAGGGCGGCGTGCCCGTACCGCAGGAACGGGCCGACCGTCGTGACCAGGACGTCGTCGCGTTCGACCAGGGCCCGTACGGACCGCGGCTCCTCCGCGTCGGCGTACGCGATCTCCAAGCCGCCGAGCTCGTCCGCGAGCGCGGTCAGAGCCGTGCGGTTTCGCCCGGCGAGGACCGGGCGCGCGCCCTGGGCGACGAGCGCCCTCGCGGTCAGGGCGCCGGTGTAGCCGGTTGCACCGAAGACGACGATGCGGCCCGCCATGCCCCTTCTCCCCAGCTACGCGAGACGTTCTGTTGTGCCGAGAGACCGCCGGGAACCCATGCGCCGCTCGCGACGGGCGCGGGTTCCCCAGGCAGTATCTGAGCGTACTCATCAGTCACGAAGCGTGCTGGTTTTTCCCCACACATCGATCATTGGGGGAAGTATCCGTTCCGCCGCCGCGGTGATCGCCGCCACCTGCGCCGTGGTGAACACCGCGGGCTGACGCTCGACGAGCCGGCGGACCCGCCCGGCCCGCTGCACGGTCACACCGTCGAACACGAACCCCGTGTGCGGCAGCCGCGCGCCGTGCACGGCGACGACGGCGTGCACCTCGACCGGGTGCCCGAGGTCCTCCGACAGGCGCCCGGCGACCGTACGCGCCGCGTCTCTCCCCGTCACGAGCAGCCGCGTCATCGGCCGCGGCCCGACCCACAGCCGCTCGTCCACCGCGCGCAGCCGGGTCAGGACCGGCCAGCGGCGCGAGACGATCGCGTACACGCCGGTCAGGCCGACGACGAGGTGGTCGAGGTTCGCCTGGGCGGCCATGGGCAGCGCCCGGTCGTGCAGAACGTGGAAGTAGGCCGGGTCCAGCCGCGACAGCCGCCGTCCGGTGCGCCGTTCGGCCGCCGCGCCGCGCCGCCAGCGGGTGACCGGGTCCGGCTTGACCCGCAGGTAGAAGGAGTGCAGGAGGAGGGCCCCGAGGGCGGCGGCGAGGCCGGTCGGCCAGTCGAAGACGCCGGCCGTCATGGAGCCCGCGACGCCCGTCAGCACGAGCCGTGCGAGGACCCGCTCCTGCCGGTACTCCGCCCGCAGGCGCCGGTATCGGGCGTGCGCCGACGCGCCGGCCACCGAAGCACCTCGTCCAGGCACCGCTCCTCCTCAAGGGAAAGAGTGATGTCCCCCGACCAGGGGCTCAAGACACTTGACCAGCTGTCGACCGACTCATGGACGAGGGTCTCCCTCCGTGGCCGCCGTACGGTCCTCGGCGCGGAGCCGGGCGGCGAGGTCACGGTTGATCCGGCGGGGCCAGGACGGGCCGCCGTAGATCAGGCCGGTGTAGGCCTGGACGAGGGTCGCGCCGGCCTGGAGGCGTTCCCAGGCGTCGTCGGCGGTCTCGATGCCGCCGACCGAGATCAGCACGATCCGGTCGCCGGCGCGCTCGCGCAGGCGCCGGATCACCTCCAGCGAGCGCGCCTTGAGCGGCGCGCCCGACAGGCCACCCGTCTCGTCGGCGTGCGCGTCGGTCAGGCCCGTACGGGAGATCGTGGTGTTGGTCGCGATGATGCCGTCGAGGCCGAGGTCGAGGGCCAGGTCGGCGACGGCGTCGACATCGGCGTCGGCGAGGTCGGGCGCGATCTTCACCAGCAGCGGCACGTGCCGGGGGGTGGCGCGGCGCGCGGCCTGCCGTACCTGCTCCAGCAGCGGCCGCAGGTGCTCGACGGCCTGGAGGTTTCGCAGGCCGGGGGTGTTGGGAGAGCTGACGTTGACGACGAGGTAGTCGGCGAGCGCGGCCAGCCGCTCGGTGCTCTCGACGTAGTCGGCGGCGGCCTCGGCCTCCGGGACGACCTTGGTCTTGCCGATGTTGACCCCGACGATGGCCCGGCGCCGGCCCTTGAGCCGGTCCGCGGCGGCGCGCGCGCCGTCGTTGTTGAAGCCCATCCGGTTGATCAGCGCCCGGTCCTTCGGCAGGCGGAACAGGCGGGGGCGGGGGTTGCCGGGCTGTGCCCGCGCCGTGACCGTGCCGATCTCCACGAAACCGAACCCGAACGCGCCCAGCGCCTCGTACGCCTCGGCGTCCTTGTCGAACCCGGCGGCCAGGCCGAGCGGGCCGGGGAAGTCCAGGCCGAGCGCGCGGACGCGCAGGACGGGGTCGCGCGGGCCGTACCGGCGGCGGACCAGCGTCAGCGCGCCGGGCACGGCGGCGAGAAGGCGCAGGGCGCGGAAGCTCAGCCGATGCACGGTCTCGGCGGGCAGCCGGCGCAGGATGAGGGCGAAGATCAGTCGGTACATCGGATCGGCCGTTTTACTCCACGTCTAGAGAGCCCCTGACCTGGGGCTCTATATGCGATGGGAGGATCGTCCCTTATGCCCGCTAAGCGAGTCCTAGCCGTTGTACGGCTCTCCCTGGACACCGACGACCCACGAGCGTCGCCAGGCAGACGGCCAGGATCAAAGAGCGGGCCAGGTTCAAAGGCTACGAGATCATCGGTTGGGCGGTAGACGACGGGGTCTCGGCCATCAGGATCAGCCCATGGGACCGGCCCGAGCAGGGCCCCTGGTCGGACCGTGGCCACGAGTACGACGCCATCGTGTGTTGGAAGACCGACCGGCTTGCCAGGAAGACCAAGAAGGCCGCACGATCGAGCCTCGGGCCGAGCAGTCACGAGATGGCCTGGTGTCCACGGGGCGGTGACCCGGCGGCGTTCCGCTGTACGGCTACAAGGCGACGCGCTGCTTGAACAGCTCACAGTGACCAAGGCCAAAAGCCGCCAGGACAAGCTACGAGAGACCCTGGGTGCTCTTGACGAGCGCATAGCCGAACTGGAAGCGATGCCTACCCCGTCCGGCTGGCTACCTCTCTACGAAGGCACCGTGGAGACCTTCCATGCGCTGTTTGATCGCCTGGGCGATGAGGAGAAGGACGGCCTGCTCCGGGACGCAGGTGTCCAGGCATTCATCAGGTGGGCTGACGCGATGTTCGTCGCGGGGCACCAGCAGTCCGTTGTGATCGAAGGCGCCGCGCAGGTGTCAGACGGTCAGCCCTTCGCCTTCCTCGTCCTGCCGCCGGACCTTGAGAAGCGGGCCCAGGACTGGGCGGCCAGTAGACAGTTCGTTCTCGCACGTGGCAACCCCCGGCATGGACTGCCGGGGGTTTTGTCTTCCGCCGGGGGCACTGTCGCCACCTCAACACGGTTGCTGTTCCCCTTGGACCGCGAGGACTTCCGCCACGTCATGGCCGCGCCTCCCTACGCACCCGAACCCAATGCGCCCTTGGCCCTGACCACCGACTAGGAGCGGATTCCACGAGCCGCATGGCCGCGCTGACACAAGCGTCCTCGTCACCATCGAGCAGCGCGTCAATGATCGTGTCGAACACGGCCCTGTCGAGCCCGGTTCGTTGCGACATGAACGCCGCTCCTCCGCTACCTGAGTCGCTCATCCCGTCACCCTCCATGTGCCAACCACGAACACAACGGCCGCCAGGGCGACCGCACACAACCCACCGACAAAGCACGCTGCAAGCACCATGAGCGCACCATGCATCGACCAGGTTCAACCCGGCTGAGCCTGGCTCACCTATCTCCAGCTAGGCGGCGCTGAGAGCCTCTGAGACGTGACGATCGACCCGGACGGGGCCACGGCCCCTTATCTCCAGCTTGCGGCGCTCCTGAGGACTCGTATCGAGTCCGGCGCCATAGGGCCCGGCCGCCGCCTGCCGTCACAAACCGAGTTGGAGGCGGAGACCGGGCTGAGCCGCTCCACCATCAAACGGGCGGTAGAGGTTCTCAAGAACGAAGGGCTCATCGTCACATCGCCCGGCCGAGGGCTGTTTGTTGCCGAGACTGCCGACAAATGAGAAACGGCCTGGTCCCATGGGAATAGAGCGCAACAGCAGCGCGATCGAGCCCGAGAAGAGTCCCGACACGGAGCAGCCCCAGCCTGATCGGAGCCCGCCGCCCGACCGTCCAGGAGAGTTGGGAGCCCCGTCCAGGGCCGAGAGTCGCCGTGTTGTCATGGAAGCCAACCAGACGGCACCCGAAGCCGCGACAGGCACTACTGACGACCGCAAGCCCAAGGACACGCCGACGACGGCGCAGGAATCCCCAGGGCAGCGGGAGTTAGGCACGGAAGGCCGGGGCGAGCAGACGCCCCCGGAGAACGGGGAAACCGAGACCACGCCACCGGACGGCGCCGATCAAAAGCCGGACTCGCCCTCCGACTCGTTTGAACAGCGCCCGTCGTACGGTAATTTCGCTAATCTCGCCGAAGAGTTCGAGGCCCGAGCCGAAAGCAAAGAGCAAGCGGAAGTATCTAATTCCCAGCTCGAAGAAAGCAAGCCGGACGACAAGCCTCAAAGTCTCGACTTCAAGGTCGATGACGAGTCTTTGCATGAGCACATCGACCCTGTCGGAGCCTCAGAGTGGTCCTACGGAACCGCCGAGAATCCTAATCCAACCGGGGACCGGTTGAACTCTTCTCTTGAAGAAGAGGAGGAGAACGCCGAACGGTCCAGGGCCGAAAAGATTCGGGGCGCGGTCGGAAAGAATAGCGAAGACCTGGTCGATAAAGCCGAAAAAGGCGTCAGCAATCTCGAAAGTATTTTTGGCCCACGCCCCACTGGACAGGCCGAGACGAGAACCAACAGCGGCCCGCAGGTCGCCGATACGCCTCACTCTGGCGTCGATCCTGGGAGTGCCGCATCCGCATTGCTCGCGGCCGGTATAGTCGGCGCCGAACTGTTCCACAGAGCCAAGACGAAGATCCGAGGAGAACGATGACGAGGGTCACTGCTGACGCCATCGAGGCCATGCAGGCATACCTTAAGGGCGATGCGGACGGCTACAGCCGAATGGTAGATCGACTGGACCCCGCCGCCAAGAAAGCTCACGGGCAATTGATCGGAGCGTCGTTCTACATAGCAGCAAATCGGAGATTCGCCGCGAACCGCAGCAACGCCGAAGTAATCGAATTCGTAGGCAATCTCAGGGCACGTTCCGATCGGCTAGCGGAAGACATAGATCCACGTCAGGCCGAACGCCTCGTACGGGCCTCTACGTTTACCGATGAGAACGTCGACGACATAGACAACGGCCTGTACAGCCTTCTATTGGCTGGCCTTATCGCTGACGAACAACTTACAGACTCCGATTTGGATGCATTCTTGGAGGAAGCTCGTAAGCTGGCCGACGATTGGCTTGCTTGACAGTTTCCGCCCCCGAGCAGTTCTCGGCTACAAGGGGAACCCCCGGCTACCTGCCGGGGGTTAGTCTCCTCGTTTTCCTCGACCCACTTCAGGGTCACCGGAGGCAGGGCCAACAGGGCTTGGTTGATGGCGGTCGCCCAGACGTTGCGCCCAAGCAGGTCAATCAGCTCCGTACGGGTCATCTCGCCGCGTTCCTGACCGCGTCGGCAATCTTCGTGACTAGCGGGTCTTCGCCCGCCGTGGGCAGGACCGCTACCACCGTCTCAACCGAGTAGCGGACCAGGGCCAGGGCCGCGTCAAAGTCCCTGACCTTGATCGCATCCCGGCCGTCCGCAAGGGCGTACAGAGCCGCGACCCTGATCATGTAGGGAAGGGCACGCTCGCACATCTGGCCGAGTACCTCGTTACCGTCGATCAGCGATTCGACGGCCGGGCGGTGCTTCTGCTCGAAGACCTTGGCCGCCTTGGCTGGCATGGTGACGATGTCGACCTCACGTGCAGCCGTACCGATCTTCCGCAACCGCTCAGCCTGCTCCTCGATGACGTCCGCAGGGTCCTCGGAGGCGAACACGGGGAATTTCTTGCCGCCTACCTCCTGGCGATCGAGGCGGGGTCGGGAAGCCCTGCCCGCAACGTCTCAGAGCGCTTGGACGTCCCCAAGGCCACGTGGCGATCTAGGCGCCTGTTGGACGCCGCGAAGGGCGTCACAGGCGGGAAACTCACACGGGAGGCCAGGCGGCTGCTGCGAGAGGCCGCCGGATAAGCGTACGACCCGGGCCGGAGTAAAACCGGATCATCCGGTACATCGGCTCCGATTCTCCCCAGGGCCGCCGGTCACGGCGGCCGCGCCTGGAGACGCTCACGGCCCCCAGGGGCGGCACCGCGGCCGGTTGCCGGTTACCGAGGCTCGCTTCTAGCGTGGGGTCCGTGAGTCCGCGGATCGAGATCGACGGTCACCTCGCGACAGCGGCCGAGCTGGGTCACTTCGCGCACGTGAACTATGGGCACTTCACCGCGTTGCAGGTCCGCGAGGGCCGGGCGCGTGGGCTGGACCTGCACCTGGCCCGGCTCGACGCGGCGCAGCGGGAGCTGTTCGGCGGCGGGCTGGACCCGGCGCTGGTGCGCTCGCGCATCCGCCACGCGCTCGGCGAGACCCGGGACGCGTCCGTACGCGTCACCGGGTTCTGGCCCGAAGGGGCCGCCGAGCCGTCCCTCCTGGTCTCCGTGCGTCCGCCGGCCGACACTCCGCACTCGCCGCAGGGCCTGCGGACCGCGCCGTACCAGCGTCCCGTCGCGCACGTGAAGCATCTCGGGGGTTTCGGACAGCGCTACTACGGCGATCTCGCGCGGAGCGCGGGCTTCGACGAGGCGCTGCTCGTCGGCCCGGGCGGCGTCGTCTCCGAGGGTGCGATCACCAATCTGGGCTGCTATGACGGCACGTCGGTGGTGTGGCCCGACGCGCCGGCCCTCGACGGCATCACGATGCTGCTGCTCGAACGCGCCCTGCCCGGCGAGGGCGTGCCGTCGCGGCGCGGTCCGGTGCGCGTGGCCGACCTGACGTCGTACGCCTCGGTGTTCGTCACCAACTCGCGCGGGGTGGCCGCGGTCGACCGCGTGGACGACCTGCGGCTGCCGGTCGACCAGGAGTTCATGAAGACGCTGACCCGGACCTATGAGTCCGTGCCGTGGGACGTGATCTGACCGGCCCCGCCGACGCGAAGACCCCGCCAGGAATCTGACGGGGTCTCCCACGTTGGCACCGGTGCGCGGGTCGCCTCACGGCGAAAAGCACAACACGGCTCCAGCCGAACGGTATTCCGTGAAGGCGATGGTTAGGCCCGGGGGACACCGAACGCACCGGCCACGTCGAGTGTAACAAGAGGGGCCCGAGCGTTTGTTCCCATCTTCCGGCCGGTTTTCGGCCGCGCCGTCAGATGACCTGGCGGACCTCCATCCCGAACAGCTTGGCGTCCGGCCAGCGTGCCGCGATGTCGACGGCGCGCTCCTCGCTCGTGACGTCGACCAGCAGGTAGCCGGCGAACTGCTCCTTGGCCTCGATGAACGGCCCGTCGGTGATGGCCGGGGCGCCCTCGCGCACGCGTACGGTCTTGGCCGCGGCCGGCTCGGCCAGGGCCTCGGTGCCGAGCAGCTCGCCGGACTCGGTGAGCTCCTTGATGATCGCGTCGACCTCGCCGAACAGCTCCGTGCGCTCGGCCTCGGACAGGTCCTCCAGGAACCGGGGACGGTTGTAGATCATGATCATGTACTTCATCGGGTCTTCGCTCCTCGCTGGTCTCGCGACGGCCTCCCCGGCCGCCTCTCAACGATCAGTCGGAGCGGATCGCGGGTCCTCGACATGCCTTCTCGGGACTTCTTCCGCCCGTCTTCCCCACCGTACGGTGCGCGGATGCCGCCCCGGCTCCGATCCCTCGCGGAGGGTTGTCGTGACAACTAGGCTGGGTCCCGTGGACCCGCTCAACCCCGACGAACTCCAGGTGTGGCAGGCGTGCAAGACACTGGGCCACGACGTCACCCGCCGCGTCGGCACGGAGCTGACGGCCGTCACCGGCCTGTCGGGCTCGGAGTACGGCCTCCTGTCCCGGCTCGAGGAGCTGGGCGACGGCCGGCTCGGGCAGCAGGCGCTGGCCGACGCGATGGGCTGGGCGAAGAGCCGCATGTCGCACCAGCTGACGCGTATGGCCGCGCGAGGGATCGTCCACCGGGAGAAGGGGCCGACCGGCGTGATCGTCGTGCTCACCCCGGACGGCCGTGACCTGCTGGCGAGGGCGCGGCCGGTGCACGCCGCCGCCGTACGCGAGCACCTGATCGACCGGCTCGGTGAGGCCGAGCGGGCCATGCTCGTACGGATCGCCGGCCTCCTCGCCGGCACCGAAGGCGAGGCCGAGCCCGCCGGATGACGGGCTCGGGCCGCCGCTCAACCGCCGGTACCGGTGGCCCAGAGGGTCGTCCCACCCTGGGTGATCGTCAGGTTGCCGTCGGCCTGAAGGACGAGGACCGCGCCGTCGTGCCCGTCGGTGCGCGAACTCCAGAGCGTCTGGTCGTCGCTGCCGTACACCACGAAGTTTCCATCCGCCTGGAACACTGCGTGGGTGCCGGACGCGTGGGTGCCGCTCGACCAGACCACCGCGTCGTTCCGGTCACGCAGGACCAGGTCGCCGTCTGACGTCAGGGACAGGCGGAGCCGGTTCGTGCGGATCTCGTCGCCGGGACGCAGCACGTACGTCCCGTGCACGACCCGTGTCTGTGCCTCGGCGGTCGTCCGGGCCGGGCTCGCCGGCCGCCGGGCGGCGGCCGTGTCCTCCCGGCGTCCCCACCGGCCCAGGGCCTTCTCACCGCGGATCTGTGAGGACGGGCCCTCAGGGCCTGGGCGGTCTCGGGAGGATCGTCCGGCCGGGCCGGCTCGCGTCCACGGTGTCCGTACCGGACCCGTGTCATCCACGGACGACGTCTCTTCCGCCGTCCGCCGATTCCACGTGGAGACGCCTCCATGTCCACTCTTGCCATCTGCGTCGTGGTCATCACGGTCTGCGGCGTGGGCCTGCTCGTCGCGATGTTCCCTCGGAACGACAACCGGCTGGGCATGGCCGGGCTGGGCGTACTGATGGCCGCCGACATCATGGCGATGGTGCACGCGGCACTGAACGCCTGACCCCGCGCCCGGGCCCCTCACCCCTGTGAACCCGCCGTGACCTGCGGCTTACTCTGGGGATGAGGGGCCCAGACCATTGCGTTCGCCGCCCCGGCCCCGGGCGGATCCGAACGGGGGGAAAGACATGACATCTTCGGATGACAAGCAACGTCAGCTCGACGCCTACCGGGTCGATCCGTGTGCCTCCGAGATGACCACGGACGTGGGGATCCCGGTCGGTGAGACCGACAACTCCCTGACCGTGGGCGAACGCGGGCCGACGTTGATGGAGGACTTCCACTTCCGCGAGAAGATCACGCGTTTCGACCACGAGCGCATCCCGGAGCGGGTCGTACACGCCCGGGGCGCGGGGGCGTACGGGCACTTCCAGCTCTATGAGTCCCTCGCCGAGTACACGCGTGCGCGGTTCCTGTGCGACACCTCGGCGACCGTCCCGACGTTCGTGCGCTTCTCCACGGTCGCCGGGTCCCGCGGGTCCTCCGACACCGTACGGGACGTCCGCGGATTCGCCACTCGGTTCTATACGAACGAGGGCAACTTCGACATCGTCGGTAACAACATGCCCGTCTTCTTCATCCAGGACGGGATCAAGTTCCCCGACTTCGTCCACGCCGTGAAGCCGGAACCGCAGAACGAGATTCCGCAGGCGTCCTCGGCCCACGACACGCTGTGGGACTTCGTGCAGCTCCAGCCCGAGACCATGCACATGATGATGTGGATGATGTCGGACCGGGCGCTGCCGCGCAGCTTCCGGATGATGCAGGGGTTCGGTGTGCACACGTTCCGCCTGGTCAACGAGGCCGGGAAGGGCACGTTCGTGAAGTTCCACTGGAAGCCCAAGCTCGGCACGCACTCGCTGGTGTGGGACGAGACGCAGAAGGTGGCGGGCAAGGATCCGGACTTCAACCGCCGCGACCTGTGGGAGTCGATCGAGTCCGGCCGGTACCCGGAGTACGAGCTCGGGGTGCAGCTGGTGCCCGAGGGCGAGGAGGGCCGGTTCGACTTCGACCTCCTCGACGCGACCAAGATCATCCCGGAGGAGGAGGTCCCGGTACGCCCGGTCGGCCGCCTGGTGCTGGACCGCAACCCGGACAACTTCTTCGCCGAGGTGGAGCAGGTGGCCTTCCACCTGGGCAACGTGGTCCCGGGCATCGACTTCACCGACGACCCGCTGCTCCAGGCCCGGCTGTTCTCCTACCTGGACACCCAGCTCCTGCGGCTCGGCGGGCCGAACTTCCCGCAGCTGCCGGTGAACCAGCCGCTCGCGCGGGTCAACAACCACCAGATGGACGGGCCGCACCAGATGCGGATCCCCGAGACCCGTGCGTCGTACCACAAGAACTCTCTCGGCGGCGGCTGCCCGGCCCTCGCCGGCGAGGACGCGTACACGCACTTCCCGGAGTACCTCGCCGGCCACAAGATGCGCAGGCGTCCCGAGAGCTTCGCCGACACTCCCAGGCCACGCTGTTCTGGAACAGCATGGCGGACTGGGAGAAGGAGCACATCGTCGCGGCGTTCCGGTTCGAGCTGGGCAAGGTCGATCACCACCACGTGCGCGAGGGCGTGGTGGAGAACCTCAACCATGTCGACCACGACCTCGCCGTCGCGGTCGCCGAGGGCGTCGGCGTCGAGCCGCCGGAGAAGCCGGTGACGGAGAACCACGGCCGCAGCTCGCCCGCCCTGAGCCAGGCCAACACCGCCCACAGTCCCGCCACCCGCAAGGTCGCGATCCTGGTCGCCGACGGGGTGAACGCCGAGGACGTCGCGGCGGTACGGGACGGGCTCCGCGACCTGGGCGCGCTGCCGGAGATCCTGGCCCCGCGCGACGGCACGGTACGCTCCGCCGACGGCGCGACCGTGGAGGTCACCCGGGCGCTGCCGACGGTCGACTCGGTGCTGTACGACGCGGTGGTGGTGCCCGGCGGCGCGGAGTCGGCGCGGACACTGTCCCGGGACGGCGGCGCGGTGTACTTCCTGACCGAGGCGTACAAGCACTACAAGGCGATCGGCGCGCTCGGCGAGGGCCGCGAACTGCTGTCCACCGCCCGCGTCCCGGACGGCGGCCTCGACCAGGGCGTCGTGGTCACGGACCGGCCGGACGGCGCCTTCGTCAAGGAGTTCGGCGACGCGGTGGCGGCCCACCGCCACTTCAACCGCGAGACCGCCGCCGTACCCGCCTGAGCGTGAGAGGGGAGCGGCCCCGGGCCCGCCGGGTCCGGGCCGCTCCCCGTCCGCGCGGCTACTTCTCCGGCATCAGTACCGAGTCGATGATGTAGACGGTGGCGTTGGCGGTCTGGACGTTGCCGCAGACCACGTTCGCGTCGTTGACCTTGTACGACTCGCCGGAGTCGCTGGTGGTGACCATGCCGCCCTGGAGGGTCTTGAAGCTGCCGCTCGTCAGCCCGCCGGGCGCGACCCTCTGGCCGACGACGTGGTACGTGAGGATGCTCGACAGGGTCTTCTTGTCCGCGAGCACCTTGGTGAGCGTCTTCTTCGGGATCTTGGCGAAGGCGTCGTTGGTGGGGGCGAACACCGTGAGGTTCTGCGCGGAGTTCAGCGTGTCCACCAGGCCGGCCTTCTTGACCGCCGTGACCAGCGTGGACAGGACCGGGTTGCTGGAGGCGGCGGTGGCCACCGGGTCCTGCGCCATGCCGGAGAAGCTGCCCTTGCCGGAGTTCGGCACGGCCGAGCAGCCGGGGCCGAACGGCTTGTCCGGCATCGCGGCGCTCGACGTCGTCGCGCCGCCGCCCGCCGGGGTGGAGGAGGCACTCTTGTCGTCGCCGCCACAGGCCGCGGCGCTGAGCAGGAGACCACCGGTGAGCATGCCGACGGCCAGAACACGGGTCTTCACGAGACTTCTCCTTCGACTCTGGGTTTCTCGGGGACCGTCAGGTGACGGTGACCACGATCGAGTGCCAGCCCGTCGCCCCGTCGGGGATGGGCGGCACGCGTTCACCGGGCTGAGTCGCGCCCGTGCCGTCGGTGGCCCGGACCTCCAGCCGGTGTGAGCCCGGCGTGGCGTCCCACTCGAGGACCCACTGACGCCAGGTGTCCAATCCGGGTACGGGGGCGAGCTCCGCCCGCCGCCACGGCCCTCCGTCGACGCGGACCTCGACCGCGTCGATCCCTCGGTGCTGCGCCCACGCCGTACCGGCCACCGGCACTCGACCGGCCTTGACCTGCGCGAACGCGCGGGGCACGTCGATGCGGGACAGCGTCTTGACGGGCGCGCGGTCGGCGTAGCCGCGCTCGGTCCAGTAGGCCTTGTCGGTGGCGAACCGGGTGACCTTGAGGTCGACCACCCACTTGGTCGCCGAGACGTAGCCGTACAGGCCGGGCACCACCATGCGGGCGGGGAACCCGTGGGCGACCGGGAGCGGCTCGCCGTTCATGCCGACCGCCAGCAGGGCGTCGCGGCCGTCCATGATCGTCTCGATCGGCGTGCTGACCGTGAAGCCGTCGGCGGAGCGGCTGAGGATCTGGTCGGCGCCGGCCCGTATCCCGGCCTCGCGCAGGAGCCCGGCCAGGGAGGCGCCGAGCCAGCGGGCGTTGCCGGCGTACCTGCCGCCGACCTGGTTCGAGACGCAGCTGAGCGTGATGTCGCGTTCGAGCATCGGGTGCCTCAGCAGGTCGTCGAAGGAAAGCTCGACCGGGCGGTCGACCATGCCGTGGATCCGTAGCGTCCAGTCCCGCGGCGCGACCTGCGGCAGCGTCAGTGCCGTGTCGACCCGGTAGAAGCCGGGGTTGGGCGTGACGAACGGCGTCATGCCGGGCACCCGGATCTGCGCGCCGGCCGGCACCGCCCTGGCCGCGGAGGTCGCGCGCGGCAGCCGTACGGACCTGCGGGCGGCGTCGACGTTCCCGCGCTCCAGCAGGAGGCGGCCGCCGAGGCCGGATGCCCCGGCGACCGCCACCGCCCCCGCGCCGGTCAGCAGAACGTTCCGTCGATCCGCGCCGACGGCCTGACCGGTCCGTGGATGATCATGGGGCCGTACGAGGAGGGCCAGCGCGGCCATCCCGGCCAGGCCGCCGACGATCGAGGGGATGACGGCGGTCCACCCGGCGGTCGGCCGGGTCACCGCCGCCACGGCGCCCAGTACGGCCAGGGCGCCGAGGCCCGCCGACCCGATCACCGGGTGCCGACGCGCGGTGATCCCGATGAGCACCGCTGTCGCCGCTACGCCGACGCCAAGGCCGATGAGGAGGACGAGCTTGTCATTCGTCCCGAAATGCCGGATGGCAAAGTCCTTGAGCCACTCCGGGGTCAACGTGATGCCCGCCGCACCCACCGCGATCAGCGGCGACGCCTGCCGCCCACCGGCGGCGGCCGCGGACAGCTCGGCCACGCCGAGGGCCACTCCCCCGGCGATGACACCCGCCACGCCGCCTGCCGACCGTCCGTTCATGCCCCTTATTCGGGGCCGGGCGCGAAGCGGATTGGCGCCTTTTTCGGATCAGAGCTCGATGATCTGCAGGCTGTCGATTCCGCGCAGGTGGCAGCGGGTGCCGGCGAGGGTGATCGGTACCGTATCGAGGCGCATGTCGGCCACCCGCGCGGCGTAACTCGGGGCGAGGCCGCCGAGCGGGATCGGGATGGTCCAGGGCTCGGCGGCGCCCGGCCCGGCGGTGCCGGGGTTGTCCAGCGCCATGAGCCACTGCCCCTCGACCAGTGCCAGCGTGTGCTCCGCCGTACGCGCGACCACGCACGCGTGTCCGCCCAGCGGTGTCACGCCCGTGTACGCGCCGTCGAGGTCGAGGTGGTGCACCCGCCAGGTGCCGTCGTCGGCGGACTCGGCGCACAGCGCGACCCCGTCCGGCCCGACCGCGGCGCTGTGCACCCGGCCCGGCACCGCACTGGTCCAGCGCCGGGCGCCGGTGGCCAGGTCGATGGCGTGGACACCGGTGTCGTGCGCCCAGGTGACGAAGTCCTCGTCGCGCTCTCCTCGGTCGGAGCGGTCGAAGGAGGCCAGGTCGATCGCGATCAGCGCGTCGCGGGCCCGGCCCGCCAGCACGTACCCTCCGGTGTCGGCGAACCACCGGGCGGCGCCCGTGGCGGCGTCGCGGCCCACCCAGCGCTGCGCCGGTCCCGACCGGCCGTAGTCGGGCGCGGTCGCGCCGACGACGACGTCGCCGCTCGCGTGCAGCAGCCACTCCTCGCTGCCCCACCGGTACCCGTCCTGGCCCCAGCGCCGGTAGGTGATGCCCTGCCGCCGGCCCTGCCGGTACAGCCAGGAGCACAGGTACCCCTCGTCGTCCAGGGCACGGACCGCGACGCGGAGCTTGCTGCCCAGGTCGCACGCGACGATGTCGTACGGCTCGCCGTCGGGCAGCGCGTCCACGGTGCGGACGGCGCCGTCGCGCCCGATCCGCATGATCTGGAGGGAGGTGTCGTGTTCGTAGACGGGCAGGACGATGTCGCCGCCCGGAGTGGTGGTGATCTCGCCGGGTTCGATCTCCCGGGCACTGACCTCGCGAGTCAGCCGGAACCGCTCGCCGGCGCTGTGCGAGTGGTCGATCGCCTGCAGGATCGGCGCGTCGCCGACCTCCTGGCCGCTCGCGCCGCCCGCGAGCAGGATGAGGTCGTCGCTGACGACGGGCGCCGCCGACCAGCCGCACGTCGACTCGATGACGGGGAACCGCGGTCCGTTACCGAACACCACACGATTATGGCCTCGCGACGGCGATCCTGGTATGCCGCCCCCTTTTCCACCGCGATCGGCGACACGCCATGGAAACCGCCGGTACGCCCGAGGGCGCGCCAATACTCTTCCTTCACCGAAGGATGAACCTGACCGAGAGCATCCGCATCTCATGTCGGGGCAAGTCACCAATGAGGACCGACACTCGGGGAGGCGCAATGGGCGGACTTGACCGACGTCAGGTATTGCTTACGGCGGCCGCCGGCGCCGTCGGTCTCCTGGCCGGCGCCGGGCCCGTGATCGTACGGGCGGTGCAGCCCGACACGAGGCCCAAGAAGCTCCGGGCCCGCACGACGGCCGCGCACCGGCCTCCCCCGGACCCGGGATACGCCAAGGGCCCGATCCAGGCGCTCCAGCGTCCCGTCCACGGGCTGAAGGACCTGTCGCCGCCCGCCCCGGCCATGGCGGTGGCGCTGACCATCGACGACGGGCCGCACCCGACCTGGACGCCGAAGATGCTGGACCTGCTCGCGGAGTTCAAGGTCTCGGCGACGTTCTCCCTTATCGGCGAGCAAGTGACCGAGTTTCCGCAACTGGTCAAGCGCATCGTGGCGGCGGGACACCAGGTCTCGGACCACACGATGACGCACCCGCTCAACCTGCCGGGAATGGGCTCCGACAAGATCAAGCAGGAGATCGGCGAGGCACACGACCGGATCGCGCAGGCCACCGGGGTCGCACCGAAGTTCTTCCGCTCCCCCGGCGGCGCCTGGTCGAGCCAGGTCATCGACACCGCCGCCGAGCACGGCATGATCAACATCGACTGGGCGGTCGACCCACGCGACTGGGCACGGCCGGGCACGAGCCACATCACCGAGACGCTGCTGGCCGCCAAGCCGGGCGACATCCTGCTCTGCCACGACGGCGGCGGCGACCGCTCGGAGACGATCGAGGCCCTGCGCACCGTCATCCCGACCCTGCAGAAGCGCGGCCTCATGTTCGTCGCCCTCTGACCGGCCCGCACGCGAGAAGTCCGAGGTCCACGGCCTTCTCGCGTGCTCCCGCGTCTCCGGGGTGCACACCGCCGCCGGAGTCGAAGGCGACGGCGAGCCGGATGGGGTCGTCCGGATCGGCGAGGGCGGCGATTGGCCGGTCCCACTGCCCGGTGACGGCCTCCCGCGCGCTCTCGCGGCCGTCGCCCCGGAACATCTCATACGCGCCGCCCCATGATCGGGGTGAGCGTGCCCAGGATCGGCCGGGCGCCGTGCTCCCGCACGCGGCGGGTCGGCGCGAACAGGGCCGCGGTGATCTCGCCCGCCGGCGAGCCCTTGGCCAGGTCGTTGATCCCCGCCCATGATCAGGACGTGGGTGACCTCCGGCGCGCCGAGCACGTCGCGGGCGACCGCTCCGTCGTGGAAAACCCACGGCCCAACCACTTCGAGACAGGTCCTAAGGCCTGTCGTCCTATGCGCGACCGCCCGGGACCCTCGCCCGTCACTCGACAGGGGCGTGGTTCTCCGGGCGGCCGGTGGGTGCTGCGGGCGGCATGGTCACGCGTCTCCTCCCGCCTCAGCGACGACGCCGGACGGCGGGCCGGTATCGGGCGGCGCGCCGGGGTCACCGGCGCCGAAGCGCTCGGCGTAGCGCCGGAGGAGATCGAGCGCGTCGCGCAGTTCGGTCTCCGGCCGTGTCTCCGTGGCCGGTCCGGCGGCGACCGGGACGGGCGCGCTCGCGGCCACGG
>NZ_JBHLZP010000238.1:0-21419 GCF_042429965.1 Actinoallomurus acaciae | reverse complement strand
CGGCTCCGGCGGCGGCGTCGGCTCGATCAGCAGGCCCGTGCTCGCGGCGATCGTGGTCGGCGTCCTGGTCCTCGTCGCCCTCGGCGGCTGGGGCCTGTCCCAGCTCGGCGGCGGTGGCGGCGACGGCACGAACCCCAAGGCAGGCACGAAGACCAGCACGGCCGCCAGGCCGGCGGCCGAAAAGCTCACCGTCAGCAGAGCCCTGGCCGACAACCGGGCGCCCCATGTCGACGGCGCCGCCAGCAGCGACCTGGGCAAGGCCATCGACGGCAGCAAGTCGAGCTACTGGACCACCCAGCACTACAACGGGGCCGACTTCGGCAAGTTGCGGTCCGGCATCGGCCTGGTCCTCGACATGGGCAAGACCGTCACCGTCTCCAGCGTCAAGGTGCTGATGCCCGGCGGCACACCGGGCACCGTCGAGCTGCACATCGGCGACTCACCGGACCACGGCACGCAGCAGATCGACACCAGTGACGCGTCCGGGTCCTTCACCCTGAACGGCAAGCAGGCCAAGGGCCGTTATGTCACGCTGTACTTCACCAAGCTGCCCAACATCGGCGAGTTCAAGGCGCGCGTACGCGACGTCGCGGTGTACGGAACCGGCTGATTCCGTCACATCGGGCATGATCGAGCGCAGACGACTACCATCGTGTGCGTGCTGATGATCCCCCGAGTAGCCGAGACCGCCATGCGCGGTCGTTTTCACACCGGTACGGGAAGGCTTGGGCAGGTCCGGCACGCGTTCAGCGACGATGCCCTCGACGGAACGGGCTGACGGACTATGGCGATCATGCGTGGGGGACGCTCGGTCGAGGCTGCTCCGGACAAGGAGCTGCTGCGACGTCACGCCGACGGCGATCCGGACGCTTTCTCAGAAATCGTACAGCGGCACCGCGACCGGATGTGGGCCGTGGCGCTGCGCACTCTCGGCGACCAGGAAGAGGCCGCGGACGCGCTGCAGGAGGCGTTTCTGTCGGCCTACCGCGCGGCCGGCCGGTTCCGCGGCGACGCGGCGGTGACGACCTGGCTGCACCGCATCGTCGTCAACGCCTGCCTCGACCGGCTGCGCCGGCGCTCGATCCGGCCGGTCGTGCCCATGGGCGACGACGCCACACTCGACTCGGTCGCCCCCAAGAACCCCGACCCGACGTCGGCGCACGAACTGTCGCTCGACGTCAGCCAGGCGCTGCAGCGCATACCCTTCGAGCAACGGGCGGCGCTCGTCCTCGTCGACATGATGGGGTACGCCGTCGATGACGCGGCCAAGGTCCTGGAGGTACCACCGGGCACGATCAAGAGCCGGTGCGCGCGCGGCCGCGCGCGACTCGCACCGCTTCTTGGCCACCTTCGGAACCAGGGCGACGGCTCCGACGTCAGATCTGCGGAGGAAGGAGGTGGCAAACCCGCGTGACTGCCGCACACCTTGACTATGAAGCGCTGGCCGACTTCGCCGAGGGGATTCTCGACGACGCCACGGCCACATCCACTGAGGCCCACTTGGCGGCCTGCGACGACTGCCGCCGACGCGCTGCCGAGGTGGCAGAGGTCTCCCGCGTTCTCGCGCGGGCGCCCGCACCACCGATGCCCGCGCATCTCGTCGACCGGCTCGATGCGGCGCTGGCCGCCGAAGCGGCCTCGCACGCACCCGTGCGCCGGCCGCACCGCCGGTTTCAGTACATCGCTGCGGCTGCCGCGGCGATCGTACTGGTAGGCGGGGGAGCCGCCGCCGTCCGTACCGTCCTGGACGACGGAAGCTCCAGCAGCGCGCCGGGCACCCAGCCGCCGATTGCGGACCACCCGCACTCGGCACCGGGTCCGGCGATCGCCCCGGCGGCTCCGTTCACCGTCGTCCGTTCGGGCACGAAGTACACCTCGAAGGATCTGCGGACGCAGATCACGCGCGTTCTCGCGAAGCCCGCCACGGGCGGCAATCACGCGTTGAGCGCGCCGGAGGCACTCGGCGCCTGCGTGACACGGGTGAGTGGCGGAAAGGTTCCGCTGCTCGTCGACTCGGCGACGTACGAGGGTCGACCGGCCACCGTCATCGCGCTGCCCGGCCAGGACGCCGGTCACGCGGACGTGTGGGTCGTGGGTGTCCGGTGTTCGGCTTCGGACACGGACGTGCTGGCGCACCAGTCGGTCAACCGCTGACCGATCGATCTACGGGGCCGGCTCTTCCCCTTTCGGGGACGGGCCGGCCCTTTCTCATGCTCGTCGGTGCCGGTTGACGGTGCGGGAATCCGGGCGGCCTAGGATCGGTTTACTCGTACTGCGAAGCAAAGTGATCGACACGGGCTTCGCCGACAGGATCGGAAAGAGGCGCGACTGTGAGCGACGTGCGTAATGTGATCATCATCGGGTCGGGGCCCGCGGGCTACACGGCCGCGATCTACGCCGCGCGTGGTGACCTCAAGCCCTTGCTCTTCGAAGGCGCCGTCACCGCCGGCGGGGCGCTGATGAACACCACCGAGGTGGAGAACTTCCCCGGTTTCCCGGACGGCATCCAGGGCCCGGAGCTCATGGACAACCTGCGCAAGCAGGCCGAGCGCTTCGGGGCCGAACTGGTGACCGACGACGTGACCGAGGTCGACCTGGCGGCGAACCCGAAGGTCGTCAAGGTGGGCGACGAGACCTATCTGGCCCGCGCGGTCATCATCTCGACCGGGTCGCGGTACCGCGAGCTCGGGCTGCCGAACGAGAAGCGGCTGTCCGGGCACGGTGTGTCCTGGTGCGCGACCTGCGACGGGTTCTTCTTCCGCGAGAAGGAGATCGCCGTGGTCGGCGGTGGCGACTCCGCCCTCGAAGAGGCCATCTTCCTGAGCCGCTTCGGCCGCTCGGTCACCGTCATCCACCGCCGCGACCAGCTGCGGGCCAGCAAGATCATGCAGGACCGCGCCTTCACGAACGAGAAGATCAACTTCCTGTGGGACTCCGAGGTCGTGGACATTCTCGGCGACGACCGTGTCACGGCCGTACGGACCCGCAACGTCAAGACCGGCGAGGAGAGCACGCTTGATGTCTCGGGCGTGTTCATCGCCATCGGGCACGAGCCACGCACGGAGCTGTTCGCGGATCAGCTCGACCTCGATGAGGAGGGATACCTCCGCGTCAACGCGCCGACGACCGAGACCAGGCTCCCCGGCGTGTTCGGGGCGGGTGATGTCGTCGACCATCGATACCGTCAAGCAATCACCGCCGCCGGCACCGGCTCGGCGGCCGCGCTCGACGCCGAGCGCTGGCTGCAGGAGCAGGGCACGGCGGAGCTGACGGAGCAACGCGCGGCCGAGCTGCCGGAGCAGCCACCGGCCGAGGTCAAGCCGCAGCGCGCGTGAGTTCCGCCCAGTCATTCCTCAGCACGAGTTAGGAGATCCCCGTGGCAACCAAGGCTGTCACCGACGCCGACTTCGACGTCGAGGTACTCAAGAGCGACAAGCCGGTGGTGGTGGACTTCTGGGCTGAGTGGTGCGGCCCTTGCCGCCAGGTGAGCCCGATCCTTGAAGAGATCGCCGCCGAGCACGCCGACAAGCTCTCCGTCGTGAAGATCAACATCGACGAGAACCCCAAGGTGCCGGCGACCTACGGCATCATGCAGATCCCGACGCTCAACGTCTTCCAGGGCGGCGAGGTCGTCAAGCAGATCATCGGCGCGAAGCCGAAGGCCGCGCTCCTGAAGGATCTCGCCGACTTCATCTGAACACCGCCGCGCTCTCGCGGCCTCATCAGCTCCGGCTCCACGTCTCTGACGTGGGGCCGGAGCTGTTTTTACCCCTCTGACCTGGCGAAACTCGTGAGAGGGCCGCTGGCAGCCGAACGGCGTCGCACTGGTGTGATCGGTTAAAGATGGGGCCTCCGAGGCCTGTGGGGCGCCTGAGGTGGCAAAACGGTGTGTGTACGGGGTGGAGGGGGCCGGGGGGTTCGCCGGGACTCGTTGATGTTGATTATGGGCGGCGTGTCGCCTTGCTTTGCCGGCCGGTGGCGGGCTTTCAGAGGGTCTCAGACGGGGCGGAGGGCGCCTTCGGGGGACATCGACCCGAGGAGGCGTTCGAGGGCGACCTCGACGTCCTCACGCCAGGAGACGGCGGACTTGAGCTCGAGCCGGAGGCGCGGGTAGCGGTGGTGCGGCCGGACGGTCTTGAACCCGACGGCGAGCATGTACTCCGCGGGCAGGACGCAGCCGGGCTTCTCCCACCTGAGATCCCCGAACGCCTCAATGGCCCGTACGCCCCGGCGAGTCAGATCCTTGGCGACGCCCTGGACGAGCATGCGCCCGAGCCCGCCACCCTGAAACTCGGGAATGATGTGAGCGGTCATCAGCAGCGCCGCATCCGCACTGACCGGACTGGTCGGAAACGCGACCGAACGCGGAACGTAGAGCGGCGGCGCGTACATGACGAATCCGGCCGGCACACCGTCGACGTAGGCGAGCTTGCCGCAACTGCCCCACTCGAGGAGCGTGGAGGAGATCCAGGCTTCCTTTTCGAGCGCGGGATCCCCGGCGTCCTCGGCACGCTGCATGCTGACGGGGTCGAGCTCCCAGAACACGCACTTGCGACAGCGGGTCGGCAGATCCTCGACGTTGTCGAGCGTGATATTCACCAGACGACGCGACACCGGCCAGGCCCCCTTCTTGGGCGGAGCGCCTCCATCATCAGGACCTATTCCCGCTCCAGGAAGATCTTAGAGCTACTTCTCGAACTCTGTTATCACCAGACGCGCGGCCGTCGATCCATACGTCCGCGGAGCGGGTCCCAGGCTTGTTGCCTCTGAGATTAGCTCGGGAAGCGGCACCGCGACCCGATCGACGCCTTTTCGCATGACAAGCCACTACGCCATAGGTGGCGTCTATGCGGTCCTGGACGCCTAGACGTGCGGTAGGGCCCTCCCGAAGCGGCACGAGGATGGCCCGCTGACCGCTGGTCTTTCCCGGGCTCGCGAATCCATCCAGGGGGCTGTGAACCCACGTCTGTGCGTTCCTGGACGCCCAGGCGCGTGCGGTAGGGCTCTTCCGAGGCAGAGCACAGGGGGGCCGCTCGCCGAGGGCCTGTCCGGATTTCGTGACCCACCGGAGGTCGAACGCGTCTGGGTTCGTGAACCCGCCCGGGACCGTGAACCCGGCCGTCAGCGTGAACCCGGCCGTGAGCCTGCCTAAGGTCGTCAGCCCGTCTGGCACCGTGATCTCGCCTAGAGCCGGAGTCGGCCCGCCAACGCTCTTACCGGTGACTCCCCCAGACCGCTCTACCTCTACGGTCGGTCGAGGTATCGGCCGCACCGCATACGGACCCCCTCGCCGAGCCCAGCCACCCACATCGACCGGCACCGTAATCGACCGGGCCCACACGCCGATCGCGGTTCGGGCGCGGCCCCGGCGCCGCCCAACAGGCCGCAGATCAGATCGCAGAAGCCGTTAACGACCGTCGGCACCTACTCGAAGCCTGGCGTTGGTCCCTGCGGTCGACCACACATCTCGGCGCCTTTGTGCCCGCTGCCCTGTGCAGCATCCCGAGGGGTGAGAGCTGCGGCCACCTCTCCTCGCCTTACCTCGCACGCCTGCCGGTGCCCGCGCCCCCGTCCTGCCTCGCCCCATCCTGCCTCCCCTCGCCTTGCCTCCCCTCGCCTTGCCTCCCCTCGCCTTGCCTCCCCTCGCCCCATCGGTGCTCGCGCCCGAGCCGGTGCGGAGGGCTCCGGATCTCCTTACCGCAGCCCGTGAGGAAGAAGACTTCCCCGGCGCCCGCCCGTTCTCGGGCCGCCAGGACCACCACAGAGACAGCACCCACCAGAGCCGCCCACCGGATCGCTCACCACCAGAACGCCGCCCACCGGATCACAGACCACCGATGCAGGCCGTCGATCGCGGACCACCGGATAGCCAGCACGGCGGGATACCTGACCGGCAGGGCACCGGCCGCAGAACGCGGCTTGCCGGAACACTGGCCGACGGGCACCCGTCGTAGGTTTCGGCGAGCACTGGCAGCACGCCAATCTGGCTGCGGCGGGCATGAGCGTGGGACTCGGGGGAGCGAGCCAAGGGCGGTAGCGGGCCGGGCGGCGAGGCGTCGGCGCGGTATCTCACTCGACGCGCACCACGCGAAGGTCACGGAGGCGGGGGGAAGTACAGCCGGCTCCATGACGGTACGCGGGCACGCGCGTCCGGCAGTAGCACCAGTCCGTTAGCCGCCTGGAACGGCCCCCCTAGGAGACGCCTACAGCGTCGGGAACGGCGTCCACGGGAGTCGCTTGGACATCTGAACGGCCGCCTTACCCCGGGCGCCTAGCCGCAGGTCGCCTTGAGTCACGGTGTGGAGGTCCACTGGGCGGCGATCGTCCATGGGAGTTTCACGTGAAACGCGTCCCGCAGCATGCAGTCCCAGAGCACCGCCGAACTCACGGATCGTGCGGTGAGCGAGGGTGGTCGCCGAGCTTGTCTCCACCGTCGATTCCGATCTCGGCATCGCACAACACGATCGGCCTCGCAGCGAGGAACAGGCTGGGCGGGTGCGCGCCGAAGCAGAAGTGCGGGCCGCGCGCGAACGACAAGCTCGCGCTGGTGCGTGAGGATCCCGCCCTGCTCGCCGGCGCCATCGAGGAGTCGGTCCGCCTGGAGCCGGCCGCCTCGGTCGTCGCCCCGCGGCGGATCCACGTCAGCAGCGGCTCGTCGGTGACGCGGCGGCGCGCCCCGGGACCGCCGGGCACCAGTAGCACGTCGGCGCGGGGACACTGCGCCGCAGGCGGATCGGCGACTACTACTTGGACACGACCGTCGGGCCGACTCGGGTCCAGCACGTGGGCGGCGGGGACGGAGCTGGCCCTGAACGCCTCACTCAGAAGTCGGTGGCTGAAGGTCGCCTCGGCGCTCAAGCGCTGTTTCACGTGAAACTCGACGAGCAGTTCCGCAGCAGGCGCCGGGCGGTACGGCATGACAGCATGGCCGCCTTTGGACTCCAGGGTGCGCGCGGTCACCCGCCAACCGGACGGCACGTCGGCCGCCACCGCATCCTTGAGGACCGCTACCCGGCCGTGCCCGGGAGCCCCGACCCTGTGACCGCCTCGCTCCCCCATCACCCAATTCCGGGGTTGGCGATCAGGGTGAAGCTGTCCGGCGTCTGCGGGTGGCTCGTCGCTGTATGGCGTCGACGCCGCACCGCGGTTTCACGTGAAACGGGAGCCCCCGTTTGCGGTGACGCAATACGGTGGGCGACCGCCGGAGCATGGATCCCCACGTCTGACCCAACGAAGGCCGCCAGCGCGGGCCCACAAGTACGTAGCGGCCAGAGATCTCCGCATTGGTGGATCGGCAGGCTTCCTCGAAGGTGGCTGCGCCGCGATCCACAGTCGCCGTTTCACGTGAAACGCGAGCCCGGTGGTCACGAGACAGGACGCGGCGGAACATAAGGTCCCGCGTCCGACTCAACGATGGCTGGCGGTGACGCGACGACGTGGCCCCCACAGAATGCGCAGCGACCGGAGAGGCGGCGAGAAGTGCTGAGAGCCCACAACCGGTGGCTGGATGCGAGGCGATCAGCCAGTCCGCTTCAGGACGCTGACGCGGCGCGCGACAGGTACGCAGCGGAGCGGGCTGGGACGACACCCCTACGAACCGGCATCGTCTGAAGGCGTCCGCCATGCGCTCCGGTGTCTCTGCGCTGTGGTGCCGATCCGGACTGACGGCGGCCAGTCGTTCTCCGCAGGCGGTCGGTTGGGGGTGTGGCCGTGGGCGAGTGCTCGTCGCGCGGCGGATGTCCGGGTCCGGGACGGCTGGGGTGGTGACGGGGCGGCCGAGGCCATCACGTCGCGGCCGCCGGCGTTCCTGGCCCGCTCGCCCGCGTGGGCACCTGAGATCCTGGGCCCCATTCCCGCATCCGCGGTCGATCGGCAGCTCGCCCGTGCGGGCGAGCGAGATCCGCCGCCAGGACGTCCAGTGAGCTCGGCCCCGTCACGCAGGCCTCCTGGCATTCAAGCCGCCGCTCGGTGTGGACACCGCGTAGGTGGATCGGCAGGCCTCCTCGAAGGTGGCTGCGCTGTGATCCACCGGCCGCTGTTTCACGTGAAACGGCGATCGGTGGACCTCATCGAGCATGAGCGAGGAGCACGATTACGTCTCCTCCAGCGCATGATCGGCGGGCCTCCGGTCTTTCATTGTGAGTGCGCCCCAACGGGGGGACTCGCCGTCGGAACGCCAGCCGACGCTGGCGCTTGAACAACGCAGCCGTCCAAGCCACCGCTGATGCCAGACGGCCGAGTAGCGGGTCGAGTGGGAGAAGGAGGTCCGCTCGCTCTACGACGGCATGGTCCGGATCGTCGTGACGCCGACCCGGGCGATGCTGATCGACTTCGAGACGACCCTGCCGAGCATGCGGCAGCGAGCGCCGCGTCCCGGGCAGTCGGCAGGTGCTATCGGCGATGCATGGCCACACCGCTCCGCGCCCTGTGTTGGGCGGGTACAAGACATACCTCGCCGGGGTGCTCAGATACTCGATTGGCAGAGATAGGCGGACGTATGTCGTCTGGCGCGCTCAAGGCCGCCTGGCTCCGGTAGCACCAGCGCCGACGCCCCCTCCTCCGATCGGCGACTGCATCGGTCGTCGGTGCCCGCGCCTCGTGGTCGCCCGGATGAACGTCGATGGGGAGCTTTCTACTTGGGGGCACTCGCTTTAAGGACTGGAATGGTTGGCCGACGCGGTGAGGTCTGGTGCTAGCGGCCGGTCTGGATTATCTGGCCGCGGATGTCGCTATGGGTGGTGATCGGCGGCAGGCGGTCGGCCTGGGCACGGTGGGCGTGGTCCTCTCGCTGGGCGGGTCGATGCGGGGGCGGGAAGTCGTGCGGCGGCCGCCGAGGTCGTCGTGGCTTCCGGGCAGCGGGAGCGGCACCACAGCACAGAGACACCGGAGCGTGTGGAGGCCAGCGCGACGGGGCCAAGCTCCCTGGGCGTCCTGGCGGCCGATCTCACGCCCCCGTGTCGGGCGAGCCAGCAACACGAAACGACGACGGCCGCCAGGTGCTCCTCCCACAGTTCGACGCCCACACGGAATCCGGACCAAGCACGTTCCCCGCTCGCGCTGACGATACAGCGGCGGCTACGCCGAGGTCGTGGTCACCTCCGCCGCCCTGGTCGCCCCACTGGACGGCCTGGACGTCGAGCCGCCACCGCCGCGGCGCTGCCGTCCAACAGCACCACCGCCCTCCTGGTGCTCGACCGGGCGGGCCGTGGATGAGTACTCGTCGCGTGGCAGGTGTCGGGCCCTGGGCGGCTGGGGTGATGACGAGCCCATCGAGGCCGTCACGCCACGATCACCGGCGCTCCTCTGCCCAGGCCGGCTTCGACCAGAGAGCGACAGCAAGTGGTCCGCCGGACACTCACCAAGACGCCACGACCAATACGCGAGTCGCAGCGGCGCGCTCGCCGCAGGGAAGGCCGACAGTCAGCTCTCGTCTGTCACCGCCATGCAGCAGAGGGACGAACGCTCTGGCAGGGGTCAGCCCATACACACGCGAAGCGGTGACCGGCGGTCCTACTGCGGATCGGCGCCCGGTCGGGAGCCGGGGCTCATCGCGTCGATGATGCGTTCCAGGTCCTCAAGCGACGCGAACTCGACGACGATCTTTCCCTTGCGGCTTCCGAGGTCGACTCTGACCTTCGTCTCGTAAAGCTCCGAGAGCTCCGCCGCGAGTTCCTGGATGCGCGGGTTCACCGGCTTGTTGACCGCCTTCCGGCGAGCGGCCTGCTTCGTGTCGCCGGCCTCCCCCAGGGCGATCAGTTCCTCGACCGCACGCACCGACAGGCCCTCCGCCACGATGCGCGTTGCCAGCCGCTCCTGCATCTCCGCGCTGTCCAGGCCCAGCAGCGCCCGTGCGTGGCCGGCGCTCAGTACCCCGGCCGCGACCCGGAGCTGCACCGCCGACGGCAGGTTCAGCAGGCGAAGGGTGTTGGTGATGTGCGGCCGGGAGCGGCCGATGCGGGTCGCCAGCTCCTCATGCGTCGCGCCGAAGTCGTCCAGCAGCTGCTGGTACGCCGCCGCCTCCTCAAGGGCGTTCAGCTGCTGCCGGTGGAGGTTCTCCATGAGAGCGTCGCGCAGCAGGTCGTCATCGGACGTGTCCCGTACGATCGCCGGGATCGTCTCGACGCCGGCCAGCTTCGAGGCGCGCAGCCGGCGCTCGCCCATGATGAGCTCGTACTCGCCCGAGCTCAGCTCGCGGACCACGATCGGCTGCAGCAGGCCCACGATGCTGATCGACGCCGCGAGTTCTTCCAGCGCCTCGTCGTCAAACGTCGTTCGCGGCTGACGCGGGTTCGGGGTGATCTTCTCGATGGGGAGTTCGGCGAAGTGCGCACCCGCGACGAGGATCGGCTCCTGCCCCTCGCCGTCGGCGGACGGCGGTGCCGGACTCGTGGCCGCCTGGTCCGCGGACGGCACCGGTGCCGTGGGGATCAGTGCGCCCAGGCCCTTGCCCAGCCCGCGTCGTTGCTGACTCACTTCGAACCCTCCATGCCCCCAGCGCCGGGCGGCCGCCCTGGCTCACTCACACCGCGAAGGTCAAGCGTACGGGCGGACCGGCACCGCGTCCTCATTTACGCTCTTCCGCCCCGCGGTAGGCCATCTCCCGCGCCGCCTCCGTGTACGCGAGCGCGCCGCTGGAGCCCGGGTCGTACGTCAAAACCGATTCGCCGTAGCTGGGCGCCTCCGACACACGGACGCTGCGGGGGATCACCGTGCCGAGCACGAGTTCGCCGAAGTGGCTGCGTACCTCGTCCGCCACCTGTGCCGCCAGCCGCGTACGCGCGTCGTACATGGTGAGCAGGATCGTGGAGACCGCAAGATTCGGGTTCAGGTGCTGCTTGACCAGATCGACGGTGTGCAACAGCTGGCTCAGACCTTCGAGCGCGTAGTACTCGGTCTGGATCGGGATCAGCAGTTCGTTCCCGCCCGTGAGCGCGTTGACCGTGAGCAGTCCCAGCGAGGGCGGGCAGTCGATGAGCACGTAGTCGTAGTTGTCCAGGTCGTACGCCTCAAGCGCCTTCCGCAACCGCGACTCGCGGGCCACCATCGGGACGAGGTCGACCTCGGCGCCCGCCAGGTGCAGGGTCGCCGGAGCGCAGTAGAGGTTCGCCAGACCCTCCGCCGGCACGACGATGTCGTCGAACGACCCGCCCTCAAGGATCACGTGGTAGACGGACGGGATGTCGCTGTGGTGCTCGACCCCGAGTGCGGTGGAGGCGTTCCCCTGGGGGTCCAGGTCGACCACGAGCACGCGGTTGTTGTGCATCGCGAGGGCCGCGGCCAGGTTGACGGCGCTCGTCGTCTTGCCGACGCCGCCCTTCTGGTTGGCGATCGTGATGACGCGGCACCGCGGGGGACGGGGCCACTCTTTCTCTCCGCGCTTCGCCTGCACCCGTAGCGCTGCCGCGGCCGCCTGAGCGATCGGCTGGCTCGTTTCACGTGAAACTTCGGCCGCCTTGAGTGCCTCGCTTACCAACTTCGACTCCCCGTGTGCCGGATCACGCTGCGACGTCTCTTTGACAGGATCAGGAGCAGGCGGCGGCGGACTCGCCGACGGAACCTGCGACGGCCAACCGAGCCCCGTCGCATCGTCCGAGGGCGCCCGCGTGGCTCGGTCCGGCCAGCCCAATCCCTCTGCCGTGGTCAAGGACCGTCACCTCTTCCGTCCATGCGCTCCACCGCGCCGACGCCCGCCTCGACGGGAACCAGACCGCCCCTTAGGCGACTGCGGAACCCTTCCCGCGACCGCACGAACTACCGTCGTCGGCGGCTCGACCTTACCGTGACCGACGTGGAGTACCTCTGCCACGCGGACCCCGAATTTCTCCAGAACCGGTCGTGCTTCATCGAGTTCCGCCGCCGCGCGCTCACCTTTCAACGCGAGAAGCTCGCCTTCCGGCCTGAGCAACGGCAGTGCCCACCCGGCGAGTCGCTCAAGGGGAGCGACGGCCCGGGCGGTGACGACATCCACGGCGTACTCACCGGCGACCTCCTCGGCACGCGCCCGGCGTACGGTGACGTGAGAGAGCGACAGGAGATCAACACATTCCTGGAGAAAAACAGTACGCCGCAAAAGTGGCTCAAGGAGCGTTACCGACAGATCCGGTCGCATGATCGCGAGAACGATGCCCGGCAAACCGGCACCCGACCCCACATCGATGACGTTCGCCGAGTCGGGGATCAGTTCACTCAGCACGGCACAGTTGAGGACATGCCGGTCCCAGAGACGCTCGACCTCGCGAGGTCCGATGAGACCACGCTCGACGCCGGGACCGGCCAGGAAGGCGGTGTACCGCTCGGCGAGAGGAAGCGCGTCACCGAAGATCTCGCGGGCGGCCGACGGCGCGGGAAGTGATGGCATAGTCACAGGCTCTGGAAGCGACTCGGGAACGGGTGGGGATTCCCACCGACATCGAATGCTTCCACACATGGGCGTCCTCGCGAACGCCGACCCGGCAACGCCCCGGGCTCGACGCCTCCGACCAGCGCGGACGTACGCCGTCAGGAACGAAGGCGCCTTAACACGCATATCCGCCGAGCGAGGGGTACCCCTTCGATGGATGTTCCGTCGAAGGAGAGGTAGCAACCATGGGTATCGGCTCAGCGTTGGTGTTGATCGCACTGGGTGCGATCCTCGCGTTCGCGACCCATTTCCACGTCAGCGGGATCGACGTCCAGATGATCGGCTGGATCCTCATCATCGTGGGCATCGCGATGTTGATCATCACGCTCGCCTACACGCGGCCGCGTGCCCGGCGCCGCGCCGCCGTGGTGCGGGACGTCGATGTGATCGACGGCGAGCCTCAGCCCGGTGCGTACATGAGAGGGGCCGAGGACGAGCCGACCGTGGTCGAGCCGGCCGACCCCGCGGGCCACGCTCAGGTACGCCGGACCGTCCACGAACGCCGGGACATCCGGTGACGACCACAAAAAGACGGTCCCGTCACAGTGTGACGGGACCGTCGACGGTCGGTGATGCCGGCCTACTCCGCGTGAACCACCACGTAGCGGCTCGGCTCCTCGCCCTCTGACTCGCTGCGCAGACCGGCCGCGGCGACGGCGTCGTGTACGACCTTGCGCTCGAACGGGGTCATCGGCGCGAGCGGCTTGGGCTCGCCGGTGCGCTTGACCTCCTCGGCCGTCTCGCGACCCAGCTTGCTCAGCTCGGCCCGGCGTCGCTCGCGGAAGCCGCCCACGTCCAGCATCAGCCGGCTGCGCTCACCCGTACGGCGGTGGACCGCCAGGCGGGTGAGCTCCTGCAGGGCCTCGAGCACCTCGCCGTTCTTGCCGACGAGCTCATCGAGAGTGGCGCCGACGACGGACACCATCGCGCGCTCGCCCTCGACGTCCATGTCGATGTCGCCGTCGAGGTCCGCGATGTCCAGCAGGCCCTCGATGTAGTCGGCCGCGATCTCACCCTCTTGCTCCAGCGCCTGGACGTCGACCGTCTCGGGCTCGGTGGTCTCGGCTTCGGCTTGGCTCACACCGGGCTCCTCGTGGGTACTCGGACTGGACTGAGAAGTCACGCTATCGCTTCCTCTTGCTGCGGGACTGCCGTGTCGGCTGCTGTCGCACGACCTTCGATGCCGGAGGCGTGTCCTCCGGCTCCGGTTCGGCATCCGCCTTCTTCCGAGCCTTGCCACCGGCCACGGAGCTGCCGGCCCGCACACTCGCCTTCGCGCCGGTCTTGGTCGCGCCCGCCTTGGCAGCCCCCGACTTGGCGGTGCCCGCCTTGGCGGTGCCGGTGCGCGCGGCACCCGCCTTGGCGGTGCCCGTCTTGGCCGTGCCCGCCTTCCCGTCGGCGCCGGCCTGCCCCTCCGCCGTGGCCATCGGGTACTTCTTGTAGACGTAGTGCGACTGGGCCAGGGTCCAGGAGTTGGTGGTCACCCAGTAGATCAGCACACCGAGCGGCAGCGTCAGGCCGAAGAGACCGAACAGCGGCGAGAGGTACACCAGGAACTTCTGCGACTGCATCATCGGGTTGTCGGCCGTCATCGACTGCATCGACCGGCCGACGCTCGACCTCATCGTGAAGAACGTCGTGGTCGAGCTGATCACGACCGCCAGCAGCGTGACGATCATCGCGCCGACGTGCTTGTCGTGGAACGAATCGACGAACGTCGTGGGGATGGAGGCGCTGAAGATGTGCGCATGCCGGGCGCTCTGGATCAGGTCCGCCGACATGCCGTACTTCGAACCCGACGTGGTGGTCGAGATGGCCTTCAGCACGTTGTAGAGCGAAATGAAGATCGGGAACTGCACGACCAGCGGCAGGCACCCGGAGAGCGGGTTGGCGCCCGCCTCCTGGTAGAGCTTCATCATCTCCTGGTTGAGGCGCTGCTTGTCCTTCTTGTACTTCTTGCGCAGCGCCTGAACCTGGGGGTTCAGCTCCTGCATCTTCCGCGACGCGTGAATCTGCTTCACGAACAGCGGGAAGATGATGAGCCGCATGAGGACCGTCAGGAGGAAGATCGACAGACCCCACGCCCAGCCGCTGTCCGCAGGGAAGATCAAGCTGAGGCCGGCGTGGATCTGGATGATGACCCACGCGACCGCCTCGAACAGCGGATCGAGGAAGCTGAGACTCACCGACTGGCTCCTAGTGCTCTCCGATTACGGTGCCGCTCTGCCGCGGCGTGAGGTCAGGGGGTACCTCGCCCTTGGGCGGCGGCACAGGGTCGTACCCGCCGGGGTTGAACGGGTGACAGCGGGCGATGCGGCGCACGGTCAGCCACCCGCCGCGCAACGCCCCGTGCCGTCGCAACGCGACGAGTGCGTATGTGCTGCAGCTGGGTTGGAAGCGGCAGACGGGCCCGAAGAGGGGGCTGATGAATCGACGGTAGAAGACGATCGGCAGCATCAAAGCCCGGGCGACGGGCGTCGGCTTCGCTGTCATCTCCGCCTCTTGACCTCTCGCCGAAGGAGCCGGTCGAGCGCCGCGTCGACATCCGCGGCGAGTTCGTCGTTTCGTGCGGTCGCCGCCTTCGGATTGGCGCGCACCACAAGCAGGCTACCCGCTGGCAGGCGGTAGAGGCGCTCACGGACGATATGCCGGAGTCTGCGACGCACCTTATTGCGGGTCACCGCGTCGCCGACGGGCCGGCCGACGGTGAAACCGACTCGTACCGGCTCGTCGACGTCGTCGCGATGCTGCAGATGCAGGACCAGACGTGGCCGCCCGGCCCGATCACCGCGCCGGACGGCCGAAGTGAACTCTTCTCGCCGCCGCATCCGGTTTCCGGACGGCAGCATGGCTACCGCTGGTCAGACCGCGACGCGGGTGCGTCCCTTGCGACGGCGCGAGGAAAGAATCGCGCGCCCCGCCCGGGTGCGCATGCGGAGCCGGAAGCCGTGCTTCTTGTGCCGGCGGCGGTTGTTCGGCTGGTAAGTACGCTTGCTCACTCGAGACTCCAGAGGGGTGCTGCGGTCAACGTTGTATAGGTCGCATCACTGGCGCGTAGACCCCGTCTGCGGGAGTCGGCGACCTGCGGGCGCGCAGCACCGCCGTCGATGCGACTCGACCGTCGTACGTTACGGTCTGAGCTGCCTCGCGGTCAAACCGGCGAGAGTTATCCACCGTGTTCCCCAGCCCCGTGCACAACTTGTGGACAACCCTGTGGATGACGCATGAGAGAGTGGTCCACTGCAGGTGCCCGCGGTACGCCGGGGAAATGACGTGTCGCCGCACACCTGCCGAGGGAGGGGAGAACAAAGGATGGACGGTCTGGATCTCGCCCTGGTATGGACCAGGGCGCTCGAGGCCCTTCCGGGCGATCTCCCACCTCAGCACCGGGCGTGGCTCGCGATGACGCGGCCGCTGGCCCTGGTCGAGGACACCGCCCTGTTGGCGACCCCCAACGACTTCGCCAAGGACGTACTGGAGAACCGGCTGCGGCCGCTGATCACCCAGGTGCTGTCCAACCAGCTCGGCCGCGACATCCGGGTCGCCGTCACGGTGCAGCCGGACCAGCCGCCGTCCGTCGACCGGCCGCTGCCGGCCGAGCCCGAGTCCGACCACGAGCAGCCGCGACCCTATCCCTCCGAACCACAGGGGTACGCCGGCCAGACGCTGCGCGGCCCGGCCGCCGACCCGCGCCCGTACACCCCGGAGCACTACGGCGAGTACACCGACCGGTACACGGGCCGCTACGGCGGAGGCTCCGAGGGCGGCCGGGACTACACGGGCGGCTCCGGCGGCGGCCAGGACTACGGACAGGACTACGGCGGGGGCTCCTCCAGGAACGGCCAGGACTACGGCGGCCACTACCGCCAGGAGCAGCAGCCCACGGCGCAGAATCCCGGCGACCAGAAGGGCCCGCCGCAGCGCGACCCGTTCGTCCCCACGCCCGGGTCGGCGCCCGGCGGCGGCTGGCAGCCGCGCCCCTCCGCACCGGCCGAGAGCAAGGGCACCGGAGAGCACGCGCGGCTCAATCCCAAGTACACCTTCGACACGTTCGTGATCGGCTCGTCCAACCGGTTCGCGCACGCGGCCGCGGTCGCGGTGGCCGAGGCGCCGGCCAAGGCGTACAACCCGCTGTTCATCTACGGCGACTCGGGCCTGGGCAAGACGCACATGCTGCACGCCATCGGCCACTATGCGCAGAGCCTGTTCAACGGCGCGCGGGTGCGCTATGTGAGCTCGGAGGAGTTCACCAACGACTTCATCAACGCGATTCGCGACGGCAAGGCCGACAACTTCCGCCGGCGCTACCGCGACATGGACATCCTCCTGGTCGATGACATCCAGTTCCTGGAGAACAAGGAGCAGACGCAGGAGGAGTTCTTCCACACCTTCAACACCCTCCACAACGCCAACAAGCAGATCGTGATCTCCAGCGACCGCGCGCCCAAGCAGCTCGTGACGCTGGAGGACCGGCTGCGCAACCGGTTCGAGTGGGGTCTGATCACGGACGTCCAGCCGCCCGAACTCGAGACGCGCATCGCGATCCTGCGCAAGAAGGCCGTGCAGGAGGGCCTGGTGGCGCCGCCCGAGGTACTGGAGTACATCGCCTCGAAGATCTCCACCAACATCCGGGAGCTGGAGGGGGCGCTCATCCGGGTCAGCGCGTTCGCGAGCCTCAACCGGCAGTCGGTGGACCTCCAACTCGCCGAGATCGTGCTGAAGGACCTCATCCCCAACGACACCGGCCCGGAGATCACCGCGGCGACGATCATGGCGCAGACCGCGACGTACTTCGGCATCGACATGGAACAGCTGTGCGGCCCGTCGCGCTCGCGCGTGCTGGTGACCGCCCGGCAGATCGCGATGTACCTGTGCCGTGAGCTGACCGAGCTGTCGCTGCCCAAGATCGGCCAGCAGTTCGGGGGACGCGACCACACGACCGTCATGCACGCGGAGAAGAAGATCCGCAAGCTGATGGCGGAGAAGCGCCCGATCTACAACCAGGTCACCGAGCTGACGAACCGCATCAAGCAGCAGGCGCGCAACGGCGGGGCGTGAGTTGTCCCCAGCGGTCCACAGGCGTCCACAGGCTCTCCACACCGGTTATCCAGAGATCGTGGATTACACAGGGTGGGGAAAACTCTGTGGATCAATCCGGTGGACAACCATGTGGATGGCGGCACCGATCCGGTGGATGAGATGGGGATGAACGGTGGACCGTCGGTGGATGAGATGGGGACGGTTCGCGACTGTCCTCAGGCATCCACGGAGTACACAGGCTTGATGCACAGCGGCGGTGGACAGAAAGTTGGGCGATGACCTGCGAAGACGAGGGTTTTCCCCAGTATCCACGGCCCCTAAGACTGTGACTGTTGTTCTATCTACTGAAGAGAAAGACAGAACGTAGGGGCTCGCGCGGGGCCACGATTGGATGAACCCCGTACGGTCTCATCTGTTCCACGACCCCAGGTGATCAAAACCTCAGGAGACGGTCCAAAGTGAAATTCCGCATCGACAGGGACGTCCTCGCCGACGCCGTTGCCTGGACCGCGCGCACACTGCCGGTCCGCCCACCCGTTCCGGTACTCGCCGGCATGCTCATCGAGGCCGGGGAGACGCTCAAGCTGTCCTCGTTCGACTACGAGGTCTCCGCGCAGATGACGATGGACATCGACGCGGACGAGCCGGGCACCGCACTGGTGTCGGGCCGGCTCCTCGCCGAGATCTCCCGCAGCCTGCCCGCGCATCCGGTCGAGATCACCACCGACGGGGCCAAGGTCACGCTCAAGTGCGGCACGGCGAAGTTCACACTGCTGACCATGCCTGTGGAGGACTACCCGAGCCTCCCGGCGATGCCGCCCGCGGCCGGCACGGTCGGCAGCGACGAGTTCGCCGCCGCGGTGTCCCAGGTGGCCATCGCCGCCGGCCGCGACGACACGCTGCCGATGCTCACCGGCGTGCGCGTGGAGATCGAGGGTGAGACCGTCACGCTCGCCTCCACCGACCGCTACCGGCTCGCCGTCCGCCAGTTCCGGTGGAAGCCCGAGCAGCCGGACATCTCCGCCGTCGCCCTGGTGCCCGCCAAGACATTGTCGGACACCGCCAAGTCGCTGACCTCCGGCGCCGAGGTGTCGATCGCCCTCGCCTCCGGCGGCAGCGGCGAAGGCATGATCGGCTTCGACGGCGGCGGCCGCCGTACGACCACGCGGCTTCTCGACGCGGAGTTCGTCAAGTACCAGTCGCTGTGGCCGAAGGAGACCTCCTCGGTCGCGGAGGTGGAGACCGGCCCGTTCGCCGAGGCCGTCAAGCGCGTCGGGCTCGTCGCCGAGAAGAACACCCCCGTGCGCCTGTCGTTCCGGCAGGGCGAGGTGGTGCTGGAGGCCGGCAGCGGTGACGATGCACAGGCTGTGGAAGTTCTCGGCGCCTCGCTGGAGGGCCAGGACATCGACGTCGCCTTCAACCCGCACTTCCTGCTCGACGGGCTCAGCGCGATCGGCTCCGACGTCGCGCGCCTGTCGATGACCACCTCGACCAAGCCGGCCGTCATGACCGGCAAGCCGGCCGACGAAGCCGACCCGGACTACCGTTACCTGATCATGCCGATCCGCCTGTCGAGCTGATCCACAGGTTCACTACGCTCATAAGGGACGGGGATCCCTTCTGAGGAGAACTCACATGGAACTGGGGATGATCGGCCTTGGCCGCATGGGCGGCAACATGGCCGAGCGCCTGCGCCAGGCCGGCCACACGATCGTCGGTTACGACCGCGATCCGAAGGTCAGCGACGTCGGTTCGCTCCAAGAGCTCACCGACCGGCTCAGCGCGCCACGTGCGGTGTGGGTCATGGTCCCGGCCGGCGAGGCCACCCGGGCGACCGTGGAGAGCCTCGCGGACGTCCTCGAGCCCGGCGACGTGGTCATCGACGGGGGCAACTCCCACTACATCGACGACCAGGAGCACGCGAAGCTGCTCGACAAGAAGGGCATCGGCTTCGTGGACGCGGGCGTCAGCGGCGGCGTCTGGGGCCTGGAGAACGGCTACGCGCTCATGGTCGGCGGCACCGACGCGAACGTGAAGCGCCTCATGCCGATCTTCGAGGCGCTCAAGCCCGAGGGCGACTTCGGCTTCGTGCACGCCGGCGAGGTCGGTGCCGGCCACTTCGCCAAGATGGTCCACAACGGCATCGAGTACGGGATGATGCAGGCCTACGCCGAAGGCTGGGAGCTGCTCGAGGCGAGCGACCTGATCAAGAACGTTCCCGAGACCTTCCGCAGCTGGCGTGAGGGCACGGTCATCCGTTCCTGGCTGCTCGACCTGGCCGACCGGGCACTGGACGACGACCCGGATCTGCACAAGCTCAAGGGTTATGCACAGGACTCCGGCGAGGGCCGGTGGACGGTGCAGGCGGCGGTCGACAACGCCGTCCCGCTGCCGGTGATCACGGCCGCGCTCTTCGCGCGCTTCGCCTCGCGGCAGGACGAGTCGCCGGCCATGAAGATGGTCGCGGCGCTGCGCAACCAGTTCGGCGGCCACGCGGTGGAGTCGGCCAAGGGCGCCGACTCGCCCGGCGCCGACGTCACTCCGCCGGCCTGATCGCGTGCGACGCGGGCGGTCCCCACAGGCGGCGGGCCGCCCGCACGGCCTTTGTTCCACAGGCCGGCCCGGGTTGTGCACAGCCTGGGGACAACGCGTCGGTGCGGCGAACGTGCCGGACAGGCCCTACTCTCGTCTGGGTGTACGTCGCCCATCTGACGCTGCGGGACTTCCGGTCCTATGAGTCCGCGGAGATCGCCCTCGATCCGGGGATCAGCGCGTTCATCGGGCCGAACGGCCACGGCAAGACCAACCTCGTTGAGGCCGTCGGCTATGTCGCGCTGCACGGCAGCCACCGGGTGTCGACCGACGCTCCGCTGGTCCGGCAGGGCGCGCCACGGGCGATCGTACGGGCCGGGGTGGTCCGCGACGAGCGGCGCGCGCTGATCGAGCTGGAGATCAACCCCGGCCGCGCGAACCGCGCCCGGCTGAACCGCTCACCGGTGCAGCGGCCCCGCGAGGTGCTGGGGATGCTGCGGACCGTGCTGTTCGCCCCCGAGGACCTCGTGCTGGTCAAGGGCGACCCCGGCGACCGGCGCCGGTTCATGGACGAGCTGCTGACCGTGCGCGCGCCCAGGTTCGCCGGCGTGCGCTCCGACTACGACCGTGTCCTCAAGCAGCGCAACGCCCTGTTGAAATCGGCCGCCCAGCACCGGCGTGCGCCCGGCCCGGAGGTCATCAGCACGCTGGAAGTGTGGGACACCCATCTGGCGCGTACGGGTGCGGAGCTGCTCGGCGCGCGGCTGGACCTGGTCGCCGCGCTGCGCCCGATGGTGGCCAAGGCGTACGCCGCGCTCGCCCCGGGTGGCGTCGCGGACCTGGAGTACCGCGCCTCGGCTGGCGTGGAGTTGTCCACAGACCGGGCCGAGCTGGGGGAAAAGCTGCTGGCCGCGATGGCCGAGGCCCGGCGGGGTGAGCTGGAACGCGGCGTGAGCCTCGTCGGCCCGCACCGCGACGAGCTGCTGCTGAAGCTCGGCGACCTGCCGGCCCGGGGATACGCGAGCCACGGGGAGTCCTGGTCGTTCGCGCTGGCGCTGCGGCTGGCCGCGTTCGAGCTGCTCCGCGCGGACGGCGACGACCCGGTGCTGATCCTCGACGACGTGTTCGCCGAGCTGGACACCGGGCGCCGTGAGCGCCTGGCGGAGCTGGTCGCGCCCGCCGAGCAGGTGTTGATCACCGCGGCCGTGCCCGCCGACGTGCCCGAGCGGCTGACCGGCGCGGCCTATGACGTCGCCGAGGGGGAGATCACCCGTGTCCGATGAGGCTCCTGATCCACAACCTGTGGAAAAGTCGGGCATCGAGCTTGCACGTGAGGCCCTGGCCCAGGCCAAGGCGGACGCCCGCGAGCGCGGGGCGCTGCCGGGCCAGACGCGGAAGAAGCGGCGCCGGCCGGTGCGCGAGCCCGGCCTCGGCGGCGACCCGACGG